>NZ_JBFUCI010000215.1:0-10602 GCF_056405335.1 Variovorax sp. P1_H12_2 | reverse complement strand
CGTGTGCACCGCCTGCGACGCGAACTCGGGCCGCATCGCGATCGCGCGCAGCAGCGCAAGGTTGGTCGCCATGCCGTCGACGTGGCATTCCTCGAGCGCCCGCAGCGAACGACGCACCACGTCGGCGAAGCGCGGCGACGACGATTGAACGATCAGCTTGGCCAGCAGCGTGTCGTAGTGCGGAGAGGGCGCGAGGCCGGCATAGCCGTGCGTATCGACGCGCACGCCGGGGCCGGCGGGCAGGTCGAAGCGCGTCAGCGTGCCGCTGGACGGCCGCGCGCTGCCCTGCGCATCGAGCGTCTCGGCGTTGACGCGCCACTGCACCGCGAAGCCGCGCTGCGGCGCCGTGCGCTGCGTATCGACGCCCAGGTCCGCCAGGGTCTGGCCGGTCGCGACGCCGATCTGGAGCTGGACCAGGTCGAGGCCGGTGACCGCTTCGGTCACCGTGTGTTCGACCTGCAACCGCGGATTGGCTTCGATGAAGACGAAGGGCAGCGTCGCCGAATGGTCGTCGACCAGGAATTCGAAGGTGCCCAGGCTCTGGTAGCCGACCGCCTTCGCCATGCGCAGCGCGGCCTGCGTGACCTGATCGCGCAGCGCTGGCGGCAGCGACGGGCTCGGCGCGATCTCGACCAGCTTCTGGAAACGCCGCTGCAGCGTGCACTCGCGCTCGCCCAGGCTCGCCACCGCCTCTCCGTCGCCCAGTACCTGGACCTCGATGTGGCGTGCGTTGCGCATCAGCCGCTCGACGTAGACGCCCTCGACGCCGAACGCGGCCTTGGCTTCGGACATGCAGCGCGCATGGGCTTGCGGCAGTTCGTCGGCCAGGAGGACGGCGCGCATGCCGCGGCCGCCGCCACCGCCGATGGCCTTGACCATCACGCCCGCGCCGTCCGCCTGCTGTGCCGCGAAGAAAGCCTGCGCTTCGGACAGCGTCACCGCGGCGGGGCTGCCGGGCATCACCGGTACGCCGCACTGCTCGGCCAGCGCCCGCGCCCGCGCCTTGTCGCCGAACAGCGCGAGCTGGTCCGGCGTCGGACCGATGAAGCGCAGGTCCGCGTCGGTGCACGCCTGCGCGAAATCCGCACGTTCGCTCAGGAAACCGTAGCCCGGATGCACCGCATCGCAGCCCTGCGCACGCGCGATCGCGATCAGTGCCGCAATGTCCAGATAGGCCGAAGGCCCGGTCGCAGCGAGCGGCACGGCCGTGTCGGCCAGCTGCGCATGCAGCGCGGTGGCGTCGTCCGCCGCATGCACCGCGACGCTCGCGATGCCGAGGTCGCGCAGCGCGCGCACCAGCCGGACCGCGATCTCGCCGCGGTTGGCAATCAGAACTTTCTTCATCATCCGGTCAGTCCTTGAGCAAGCGGCGCAGCACCTTGCCGGCACCCGTGGTGGGCAAGGCCTCGATGAAGCTCACCGCGCGCGGCGCCTTGTAGCTGGCCATGTTCTCGCGCGACCAGGCGATCAGCGCATCGGCATCGAGCGTGGCCCCGGGCTTCTTCACGACGAAGGCCTTGACCACCTCGCCCTTCTCCGGGTCGGCTTGCGCGATGACCGCGGCCTGCGCCACGGCGGGATGCTTGATGAGGATGGTCTCCACCTCTTCGGGGAACACGCTGTAGCCCGAGACCTTGATCATTTCCTTGAAGCGGCCGATGAAGGTGAGGTAGCCGTCGGCATCGAGCTTGCCCATGTCGCCGGTGTGCACCCAGCCGCCGCGCAGGGTCGCGGCCGTGGCCTCGGGCTTGTTCCAGTAGCCCTTGAAGGAACCCGCGCTGGCGAGCACGATCTCGCCGACCTCGCCCGCCGGCTTGTCCTCGCCCGTGTCGGTGTCGATGATCCGGATCGTGACGCCCGGCACCGCGAGGCCCTGCGTGCCCCAGCGTGGCGCGTGGTGCGGCGTATAGGTGTCGCAGGTGTGGGTCTCGCTCAGGCCGTAGGCGGCCTCGAAGGAGCTGCAGTTCGTCGCGAAGCCGCGCCATTGCTGCGCGAGCGGCTCGGTGAAGGCGATGCCGAAGCTGGTGACCGGGTTCATGCGCAGGCTCGACAGGTCGAGGTCCGCAATGCCTTCCACGTGCATGCAGGCCACGTTCATCGGCGCGATGCTGTACCACCAGCTGACCCGGTAGCGGTCGATGGCCTGCAGCGTCGCGCGCGGTTCGAAGCGATGCAGCAGCACCGAGGTCGCGCCGGCGAGCACCGGCACGTTGACGCCCATCAGCATGCCGGCGATGTGATAGAGCGGCGCGATCGACAGCAGCACGTCGCCGCCCGAGACGCCGTTGCAGTCGGCCGCCGCGCGGGTCTTGAAGAGGGCGTTGCCGTAGCTCAGCATCGCGCCCTTGGGCAGGCCGGTGGTGCCGGAGGTGTAGGTCATGAGCGCCACGTCGTCGAGCGACACCTCGACCGGCGCAGGGCGCTGGCCGCTGCGCATCACCGCGAGGAAGTCCTCGCAGCCGGCCGGCAGGTCGCGCGGCTCGCGTTGCGCCGCGGCCAGTTCGGCCGGCAGGTCCGGCGTGGGCGCGGCGGGCAGCAGGTCGGCATAGTGCACGACGAACACATGCGCCAGCGCGCTCGACGCGCGCACCTTGTCGACCACCGGCAGCAGCGACGAGGCCGCGACGATCACGCGGGCCTTGAGGTCGTTGACCTGGTAGGACAGCTCGTGCTCCTTGTTGAGCGGCCCGCTCGGACAGACGATGGCGCCGATCTTCTGGATGCCGAAGTGCGCGACGAGATATTGCGGGCAGTTGTTGAGGAACAGCACGACCGGCTCGCCCTTGCGCACGCCGATCGCCTGCAGACGCGCGGCGAAGGCGTCGCTCGCGGCATCCAGCTCGGCGTAGCTCAGGGCCTGCCCGTACCAGATGCAGGCCGGGTGACCGCCGCGCTCGCGCGCATGCGTACGCAGGTACTCGTGCAGCGGCTGCTGCGGGCGGTCGGGAAGCTGGATTGTCTCCATGGCGTCACTCTCACAGGGTTATCGATAGGGCTTGGCGCTTGCCATCCCCGCATGGTGCACCAACAATCCTACCCATGGGTATAACCTCGGCGACACAGCACAAACCCTCTGAGCGCGGCCAAGCGTCTTCCACGCGAAGCGACCTGCCGCAACGCACCGGTCGGCAGCGCACCGCCACGGCAGGCACCGACGTGCAGCGCGAGCGCATCCTGCAGGCCGCGGCGCAGCTCTTCGCCGCGCAGGGCTACGCCCACACGACGATGGCGCAGATCGTGCGCGCGCTCGATGCCACCAAGCCATTCGTGTACTACTACTTCCGCGACAAGCAGGAAATCTTCGAGACGCTGTCGTGGCGGCCCGCGGTCGACTGCTTCACCGCGATGGACTTCGCCGCCGGCGACACGCGCCCGGCCGTCGACAAGGTCAAGGAGGGCATCGAGCGGCTCATCCGCGCCACGGTGGCACATCACCCCTGCGCCTTCTTCGCCTACAAGGAGCCGCAGGTCTACCGGCCCGAGTACCTCGCGGCGCAGAAGAAGCTGGCCCGCCACTTCTACGACCAGCTCTTCCCGCTCCTCGAGGAGGCCCGCAGCGACGGGGACCTCGACTTCGGCGAGACCAAGATCACCGCCTTCGCCGCGCTGAGCCTGCCCGGCGTCCTCTACAGCTGGTACCGGCCCGATGGCCGCCTGTCGCCCGACGAGGTGGTGGCCGAGCTGTCGAAGCTCGCCTGGCGGGTGCTGGGCCTGCGCGAGCGCCGGACCTGAGCCGGACCGCTTTCTTTCCACGAAACCCAAGACCGGAGACCGTCCATGAAATTCCCCCGCCTGCTCGCGCCCGCCGCGGCCACGGCCCTGCTCGCAGCGGGCGCCGCCCATGCCCAGCAGACCTACAAGATCGCCTACATCGATCCGCTGTCGGGACCGTTCGCGAACGTGGGCGAGCTGATGCTCACGCACACGCAGTACGCGATCGAGGACATCAACGCCAAAGGCGGCGTGCTCGGCGGCACCAAGCTGCAATTGCTCCAGTTCGACAGCAAGCTGTCGGCGCAGGAGAGCCAGAGCGCGCTACAGGCCGCCATCGACCAGGGCGCACGCGCCATCGTCACGGGCGGTTCGGGCTCCTCGGTGGTCAGCGCCCTGGTGCAGGCGGTCAACCGCTGGAACCAGCGCAATCCGGGCCGCGAGCTGCTGGTGCTGAACCACTCGTCGATCGACCCCGAGCTGACGGGCAAGGCGTGCAGCTTCTGGCATTTCCAGACCGAGGCCAACACGGCGATGAAGATGAAGGCGATCGCCAACTACACCAAGAAGACCCCGGAATTGAAGAAGGTCTACCTGCTGAACCAGGACTACGCCCACGGCAAGCAGTGGGCCAGCTACGGCCGGCAGATGGTCGGCCTCGCGCGGCCCGACATCCAGTTCGTCGGCGAGACGCTCCATCCCATCGGCAAGGTGAAGGACTTCGCCCCCTACCTTGCCAACATCAAGCAGTCGGGCGCCGATTCGGTCATCACCGGCAACTGGGGCCAGGACATGACCCTGCTGCTCAAGGCGGCCGGCGATGCGGGCTACGACCTGCACTACTTCAACCACAGCGCGGGCTCGATACCCGGCACGGTGCTCGCCGTGTCGCAGGCCAAGCTCGGCCAGCTGACCTGGGTCGCCGAGTGGCATCCCGGYGAGGCCGATTCGCCGAAGGTCGATGCGCTGGCGAAGAGCTACAAGGCGAAGACCGGCAAGGACTTCCTGGCGCCGCGCATCGAGATGACGCCGCGCCTGCTGGCCGCCGCCATCAACAAGGCCGGCAGCACCGACACGCCGAAGGTGGCGCGCGCCCTCGAGGACCTGAGCTTCGATTCGGTGGTCGGTCCGGTGCGCATGC
Source organism: Variovorax sp. P1_H12_2 (assembly GCF_056405335.1). Classification (NCBI taxonomy): domain Bacteria; kingdom Pseudomonadati; phylum Pseudomonadota; class Betaproteobacteria; order Burkholderiales; family Comamonadaceae; genus Variovorax; species Variovorax sp. P1_H12_2. The sequence continues at coordinate 5,750 of NZ_JBFUCI010000215.1, read as the reverse complement.
GCGCCGAGGACCACCAGTTGCTGCTGCCGCAGGTGGTCAACACGATCGCGCCGGTCGACGGCAAGACGGTCAAGGTGGGCTGGGAAGGCACGAACTACGGCTTCCGCACGGATGCGATCTACACCGGAAACGAGTTGGCCCAAGGCACCGACTGCAAGATGACGAGACCGTAGCTGTTGCTCGCCCCCAGGTTGCCCGGCACTTCGTGTCCGGGCGCCCACCCCCTGCCGGGGGCAACACCAGCGGCCCGGCMWAGCCGGTTCCGCGGTRGSACYATTGCTCGCCCCCAGGTTGGGCTCACTGCGTGTAGCCCTCCCACCCCCTGCCGGGGGCAACACCAGCGGCCCGGCAAAGCCGGTTCCGCGGTGTTTCTGGAACCAGGCTCGTCGGGGTTGCACTTTGCCATGAGCGTGCGCTACCGTAGCGGCTGCCCAGCAACCTGCATGGAGAGCCCGCGCATGACCCGCACCCTTCGACTGATCGGCGCACCGACCGACATCGGCGCCAGCACCCGCGGCGCCGGCATGGGCCCCGACGCGCTGCGGGTGGCCGGCCTTGCCAACACGCTGGCCGGGCTGGGTTTCGAGGTGATCGACGGCGGCAACCTGGGCGGCCCGGGCACGCCCTGGGAGGTGCCGGCCGAAGGGCTGCATCACCTGGACGAGGTGGTGGCCTGGAACCGCCTGGTCTACGACGCGGTCGACCTCGCGCTGGAGTCCAGGCAGCTGCCCGTGCTGCTGGGCGGCGACCACTGCATCGCGGTCGGCTCCATCAGCGCGATCGCCCGCCACGCGCGCCAGCGGCGGAAGAAATTGCGCGTGCTGTGGCTCGATGCCCACACCGACGTCAACACCGAGACCACCAGCCCGAGCGGCAACATGCACGGCATGCCGGTCTCCTGCCTGCTCGGCCACGGGCCCGCGGCGCTCACCGGCTGGAGCGGCGAGCCGGCGGCACTGGCGCCCGACGCGATCCGGTTCCTCGGCATCCGCAGCGTGGACGCGGAGGAAAAATCGGCGATCCGGGCACTCGGCCTCGGTGTCTTCGACATGCGGCACATCGACGAGCACGGCATGCGCACCACCATGACCGAGGCGCTGCAGGACGTCGACGACGACACCCACCTGCACGTCAGCTTCGATCTCGACTGCCTCGACCCGGACTACGCGCCCGGGGTCGGCACCGGCGTGCGCGGCGGCCCGACCTGGCGCGAAATGCAACTCTGCATGGAAATGATCGCCGACACCGGGCGGCTCGCCTCGCTCGACGTGGTCGAACTCAATCCGGCGCTGGACGTGCGCAACCGGACGGCGGAGATCGCGGTCGAGCTGATCGAGAGCCTGTTCGGCAAGTCGACGCTGGCGCGTTGACATGGCGCGGCCGCCGCAAAAAGGCGGTGCTYCGTGATTTTTCTCCCGCGGAAAACTAACACCCTCGAATTACATTCTTAAGTATTCTTTTTGATACTGAGAAACCAAGATGGGCGTGCGGAAGATTGGATTGCTGGTGGAGCAGCCGACCGATGGATCGTATTTCTGGGTCATCCATGAAGACGTGCGGGACGACGGCCGATTCGAACCGCTGCAGCGCGCCGAGCGCTCGTTCGCGACCTACTCGGCCGCTCTGGCGCAGGGCTACGGCGTGCTCCAGCGCCTCTGCGGCCTGACCGGCCTGCCGGCCTACGCGGCCCGTTCGGTCTCCTTGTCGCCGGCCGCCTGATCGTTGGGCGCGCCGGCTCAGCCGCGCGTCGGCGACGGCGGCACCGGGCTGAGCGGCACCTCGATCATCGGCTGCGGCGGCACCACCGGCGAAGCCTCGACCGGCCGGCCTTCGGTCGCGGCCGGCAGGAAACGGTCGATCAGCGAGAAGAAGCGGTCGTAGAAGCGCTCGTCGGTCAGGGTCTCGCTCGCCACCTTGACCAGGGCGTCGTCGCTCGAGCTGAAAGGCAGCGACAGCGAACCGATCGCGCCCACCCCCACGGTGGCGGAGTTGTTGACCTTCTTGATGCCATAGCGGTCCTGCAGCGCGCTGGCGAAGGCGATGGTGCTGCGGGCCCCGTTGCGGCCATTGCCCTCGCGCGCGCAAACGACCCGGAATTCGACTTCCACATGCACCTCCGCCGCCGGCTGGAAGCTCTTGCGGCCGGTCACGAGGTCGGCATTCCCCGCCGTGATCATGTAGCCCTGGCTCAGCAGCGCGCGCCGCGCGGCCTCGCAGGTCTGCGCCTCGTTGGCGGCATAGCTGCGCGTGTGGGTGGTGGTGGAGTCGAACCCCTCCGGCTCGTAGGACACGCGCCGCGGCGGCGCGAGGCTGCAGCCGGCGACCAGGGAAGAGAACAGCAGCAGCGCGGCGGCGGCGCGGCGGGACGGAAAGCGCATGGCGGGCATGGGATGGGGCGGAACATGGAATGCTAGCCGCAGGAGTGCGGCCCCGCTTGGACATGCCGGACGCCCCGTCGTTCCCCGTTCAGGCGCCGCCGTCGATCGACCGCCCGGTCACGGGTAGAGGCCGCGCTCCTGGCGCGCCATCAGGATCCGCTCGCAGGCCACCGCGAAGGTCGCGGTGCGCAGCGTGATCTTGTGCTTGTCGGCGGTGTCCCAGATGTGGTTGAGCGCATTCATCATGATGCGGTCGAGCCGCACGTTGATCTCGTCCTCGTCCCAGAAGAAGGACGAGAAATCCTGGACCCATTCGAAGTAGCTGACCGTCACGCCGCCGGCGTTGCAGATCACGTCGGGCACCACCAGCACGCCGCGCTCGGCCAGGATGTCGTCGGCGGCCGGCACGGTCGGGCCGTTGGCGCCCTCGAGCACCAGCTTGGCCCGGGTCTTCTGGGCCCGCTCGGCCGTGATCTGGCCTTCGAGCGCCGCCGGGATCAGGATGTCGCAGGCCACGTCCCAGAAGGACTCGTTGGCGATCACGTCGCCGCCCTTGAAGCCGACCACGCCATCGGTGCGCGACAGCGGCACCAGCGTCGCGAGGTCCAGCCCCTGGTCGTTGACGATGGTGCCGGTGTGGTCCTGCACCGCGACGATCTTCGCGCCGGCCTCGGCGAACAGCTCGGCCGCCACCGAACCCACGTTGCCAAAGCCCTGCACCGCGATGCGGGCGCCGCGCAGGTCGAGCCCGAGACGGCGTGCCGCCTCGCGGCCGGTCACGAAGACGCCGCGGCCGGTGGCCTTGACCCGGCCCAGCGAGCCGCCCAGGTGCAGCGGCTTGCCCGTGACCACGCCGGTGGCGGTGCCGCCGACGTTCATCGAGTAGGTGTCCATCATCCAGGCCATGATCTGGGCGTTGGTGTTGACGTCGGGCGCCGGGATGTCGGTGTGCGGGCCGATGATGATGCCGATCTCGCTGGTGTAGCGGCGCGTGACCTTCTCGAGCTCCTTCTCCGACAGCTTCTTCGGGTCGACCCGGATGCCGCCCTTGGCGCCACCGTACGGCAGGTTGACCGCGGCGGTCTTGACCGTCATCCAGGCCGACAGCGCCATCACTTCCTCGAGCGTGACGTCGGGGTGGAAGCGCACGCCGCCCTTGCCCGGGCCGCGGCTCATGTTGTGYTGCACGCGGTAGCCCTCGAAGTGCGCAATCGAGCCGTCGTCCATCTCGATCGGCACGTCGACGATCAGCGCGCGCTTGGGGCGCTTGAGCGTCTCGACCCAGCGGGCCAGCCCGCCGAGGTAGGGCACGACGCGGTCGACCTGCGAGAGATAGGTGCCCCAGGGGCTGTCGGCGGTCGGCTGGACATAGGAGAGGTCAGAACTCATGGCGATCCTTGTTGTTGAACGGCCGCGACGATAGTCCGGCGCAGCCCGGGGCGCCATGACCTATGCGCGAAGCGTTGACGGTTATGCAGCGGCGGCAAGCAAGGCGCCGATGCCCCGGAATCTTCCACCGAGTTGTTCACCAACGGATGCCGCCTTGACCGGATAATTCACATCCGATGAGCGCACCAACACCAGATCTCGACCGAATCGACATGAAAATCCTGAAGATTCTTCAGGAAGACGGCCGCATTTCCAATCTCAGGCTGGCGGAAACCGTCGCGCTCTCGCCCACGGCGGTCCTGGCGCGGGTCCAGCGGCTCACGCGGGACGGCTTCATCCTCGGCTACGAGGCCCGGCTCGACCCCGACAAGCTCGGCCGCGGCTTCACGGTGTTCGTCGAGGTGCTGCTCGACCGCACCACGCCGAACGTGTTCGACGAGTTCAAGGCGGCCGTGCAGGCGCGCGACGAGATCATGGAATGCCACATGGTCGCCGGCGGTTTCGACTACCTGCTCAAGACCCGGATGGCCGACATGTCGGCCTACCGGGCCTTCGCCGGCACGGTGCTGTGGCAACTGCCCGGTGTGCGCGAGACCCGCACCTATGCCGTCATGGAAGAAGTGAAGAGCAGCGCGCGGCTGCCGCTCTAGCCTGCCGCCCTGGCGAGCGAGTCGCACCCCCTTCGGGGAATACCGCGGAACCGGCTTTGCCGGGCCGCTGGTATTGCCCCCGGTAGGGGGTGGGCGGGCTACACGAAGTGAGCCCAACCTGGGGGGGAGCAACAGTGCTACCGCGGAACCGGCTTTGCCGGGCCGCTGGTATTGCCCCCGGTAGGGGGTGGGCGCCCGACACGAAGTGCGGGCAACCTGGGGGCGAGCTCATCTCCCGCCAAAGACAGCAGTGCCGATACGCACCATCGTGCTGCCCGCCGCGACCGCGGCCTCGAGGTCGGCCGACATGCCCAGCGACAGCGTGTCGACCTCGAGGCCTGCCGCACGCAACTCGTCGAACACCGCAGCGGCGCGCAGGAAAAGCGCCCGCTGGGCCGCGAAATCGACCGCCGGCTCGGGAATCGCCATCAACCCGCGCAGGCGCAAGCGTGGCAAAGCCGCCACGGCGCGCGCCAGCGGCAGCGCCTCCTCGGCCGCGATGCCGGACTTGTTGGCGCCGCCGTCGACATTGACCTGCAGGCACACCTGCAAGGGCGGCCGTCCCGCCGGCCGCTGCTCGGCCAGCCGCTCGGCGATCTTCAGCCGGTCGATGCCGTGCACCCAGTCGAAATGCTCGGCCACGACCCGGGTCTTGTTGCTCTGCAGAGGGCCGATGCAGTGCCATTCGAGCTGCGAACGCAGGTCGTCCAGCGCCGCGATCTTGGCGACGCCTTCCTGCACGTAGTTCTCGCCGAAGGCCGTCTGGCCGGCCGCATGGGCGGCGCGCACCGCCTCCGGCCCGAAGGTCTTGGACACTGCAAGCAAGCGCACGCTCGCCGGGTCGCGTCCGGYGGCCGTGCACGCGGCCACGATCCGGGCCCGAACTTGCTGGAGCTTGTCGCCAATCATCGTCATAATCTTCAAAGTCGTATCAAAACGTCACCGAGGAACTGCGTGGACATTACCCAACTGCTCGCCTTCAGCGTCAAGAACAAGGCGTCCGACCTGCATCTCTCGGCCGGTCTGCCGCCCATGATCCGCGTCCACGGCGACGTGCGCCGCATCAACGTCGACGCGCTGGACCACAAGGCCGTGCATGCCATGGTGTACGACATCATGAGCGACACGCACCGCAAGCACTACGAGGAGTTCCTGGAAGTCGACTTCTCGTTCGAGATCGACGGCCTGGCGCGCTTTCGCGTCAACGCCTTCAACCAGTCGCGCGGCGCGGCGGCGGTGTTCCGGACCATTCCGTCGAAGATCCTCACGCTCGAGCAGCTCAACGCGCCGAAGATTTTCGGCGATCTGGCGCTCAAGCCGCGCGGCCTGGTGC
>NZ_JBFUCI010000214.1:0-10619 GCF_056405335.1 Variovorax sp. P1_H12_2 | reverse complement strand
CGACCGGCAGGTGTGGAACGTCCTTGGCATTGCTGCCGTCGACGGCGGGAACGTGCTGGAGTGCGTCGAAATACTCGCGCCAGTTATCGGGCACGCTGCCAGGGTTGGCAAGGTAGTTTTCGTACATCTCTTCGACATAGGGCGCGTTGCCGCCGCGATCGGCCGTGGGCAGAATTTCGGCATGTCCGAAACCCCGATGTCGCCCGCGACCTTGCAGGATCAGGAGCTCCAGAGCCTCGCGACGGAGTGGCGCATGCGTGCGATGCAGGGCGACCAGCTGGCCCACCGCATGGCCCAGGCGCTTGAAGCCGAGCAGCGGCGCCGCATTCGCGACTCGGGCCTGCAGCTCCTGACGCCCGCCTCTTCGCCGATGCGGGGACCCTGGTGGAAGTTCTGGTGAGCCGCGGCGCCGGCGGCATGCCGTTCACGGAGCGCTTCTAGCCTTTGCCCTGCCGTCGGCCTCCGCGGGGGCACCCGGCGCCTGGTGGTACACCTTCTGCAGCAGCCGGATCAGCGTCTCGCGCTCGCGCGCCGTGAGGCGGGCGCTGGTATCGGCTTCGAGCTGCATCACGGTCTGTTCGGCCTCGCGCACCAGTTGCTCTCCGGCCGGCGTCAGGTACAGGCCGATGGCGCGGCCGTCATGCGGATGGGGCCGGCGCTCGATCAATCCGCGAGCGTCCATGGCGGCAATCAGGCTCACCAGGTTGGGCGGCAGGATGTCGAGGGTCGAGCACAGCTGGCGCGACGTTGCGCCCGGGTTGTGCGCGAGCAGCGACAGCACCGAGAAGTCCACCTGCTTGAGCCCGTAGACCGCCATGCGCTCGGCAAAGACCTGGCTGACGATCAGCCACGCGCGGCGCGCGTTGTAGCCGACGAAGGTTTCGAGCACCCGCGTATCGAGACGATCGGACCGCGGCGCCGGGTGGTGGTGCACGGCCGAGGGGGTTTTCTTGTGCAGGAGTGCCATGGCGCGAGGGTAACTGCTCGGCGGCCCGTCGTGTGTGACTCAGGCAGAAGCCTGTTGTGCCTCGCAGGCCCGCTTGACGATGCCGAGCCGCATCTCGAACTCCGGCAGCACCCAGCGGCGGAAGGCCGCTTCGGGGGCCGACCCGCGGGCGGGGTCGGGCGAGGTGCGCCCGATGCGCGCCCAGGCCCAGGCCAGCAGCGCGAGCATGACCACCCGCAGGTAGTCGTCGGCGACCTCGAAGGGGAGGGCGGCGTTGGCCTGCGAAGCCATGGCGACGGTGGTCGTCAGGTAGCGCAACTGCGCCAGGCGGCGCTGCACGTCGGCATCGATGTCGCGCGCGGCGTCGAGCTCGTCGCGCAGCTCGATCAAGAGGCCCGACATGCCGGCGCCGCCATCGGCCAGCACCTTGCGCACCAGCAGGTCRATCGCCTGGATTTCATTGGTGCCCTCGTAGATCATCGTCACGCGCGAGTCGCGCACCACCTGCTCGATGCCCCATTCGCGCACATAGCCATGGCCGCCGAAGACTTGCAGGCACTCGCTGGCGCCGTGGAAAGCCTGCTGCGTGCAGGCCGCCTTGAGCACCGGCGTGACCAGCGCGCACCAGCGCTGCGCGCGATCCCGCGCCTTTGGATCGCTGTCGTGGCGCGCGACGTCGAGTTGCATCGCCGTGCGGTAGGCGATCACGCGGGCGCCGTCGATCCAGGCGCGCTGCGTGTCGAGGATGCGGCGAATCGCCGGATGCTCGGCCACCAGGTCGGCGGCCTCGCTGCCCCGGCTCGCCGGTGCCGGGCCGGGTGCCCGCATCTGGCGCCGTTCATGGGCGTAGGCGTCGGCCTTTTGCCAGGCGGCGTCGAGCAGGCCGATGCCCTGCAGCGCCACATGCAGCCGGGCCGCATTCATCATCACGAACATCGCCGCCAGCCCCCGGTTCGGCTCGCCGATCAGCCAGCCGGTGGCATCGTCGAAGCGCATCACGCAGGTCGAGCTGCCGTGCAGGCCCATCTTTTCCTCGATGCGCTCGCAGTGCACCGCATTGCGAGACCCGTCGGGCAACCGCTTGGGTACCAGAACCAGAGAAAGCCCCTTGGGACCGGCCGGTGCATCGGGCATCCGGCACAGCACCAGGTGCACGATGTTGTCCGTGAGGTCGTGCTCGCCGCCCGAGATGAAGATCTTGCCGCCGGCGACGCGGAAGCTGCCGTCGGCTTGCGGCGCCGCGCGAGTGCGCACCTGGCCCAGGTCGCTGCCGGCATGGGCTTCGGTCAGGCACATGGTAGCCAGCCATTCGCCGGTCGCGATCTTCGACAGGTAGCGCTGCTTCAGGTCTTCGCTGCCGTGGTGCTTGAGGCACTCGTAGGCGCCATGCAGCAGCCCCGGGGCCATCGTGAGGCCGTGGTTGGCGGCGCTGAGCCATTCGAACAGGACGGCCTCGAGCACCGCCGGCAGGCCCTGGCCGCCGTCCTCGGGTGCGGCGGCGAGCGCGGGCCAGCCGCCGTCGACGAAGGCCCGGTAGGCCTCGCGAAAACCAGGCGGCGTGAGGACGCTGCCATCGACAAGGCGGCATCCGACCTCGTCGCCGCTGCGGTTCAGCGGCGCGATGACCTCGGCGACGAACTTGCCGGCCTCGTCGAGCACCTGCGCCTGCAGGGCCTGGTCGAATTCGGCGAACGCAGGCAGCGCGCTCAGGCGCGGCACGCTGCCGAGCACCGTGTCCAGGATGGCGCGCACGTCGTCGGGGCGGGGTCGGTAGTTCATCGTCAGGGGTATCTCAGGACGCGCGGCAGGCGAAGCTGGCCGCGGATTCGGCATCGCCGCCGGTGTAGACCGCGACTTGGGGGTAGGGGCACAGCGGACGCGTGCGCCGCGCCGACCAGCTGGCCGGCACTTCGGGGTTGACGCTCGCCGTGCCGGGGCCGCGCGCGCTAGCCACCACGGACGCGGGCGCCTGGCCTCGCTCGACCCAGTCGACCAGCGCGCTCAGCATGTCGAACTGGTCCGTGGCGGGGCCGCCCGCGCAATGGTTCATGCCCGGAACCGGGAAGTAGCGCGCGAACGCCGAGGCGTCGCCGCCATGGCTCGCCTGCAGCCGCTCGTACCAGGCGGCGGTGTCGTCGGACGAGAACACCGGGTCGCTGGTGCCGTGGTAGACGATCAGCTTGCCGCCGCGCTCGCGAAGGGCCGTCAGCTTCGAGGCGTCGGGCGGTGCCATGAAGGCCATCGCCGATTGGCGGTAGACGGGGTCGGTGGCGTCGATCAGCGGCGCGTCCCGGTCCATGTCGAAGCCGAGCGCGAAGGCGAGCCCGCCCGGCCTTGTGGCCAGCGGCGGCGATGTGAAGATGAAGCCCACGGCGCCCGGGTCCCGGGTCTGGGCGCTCGAGAACTTCCATTCGCGCCAGTTGCTGCCGCCGATCCCGGCGTCGAAGGGGAAGCTGCTGTAGATCGGCTTGCCGGCGCTGTTGCGCGCACCCGTGAACACGTTGCCAAGGGCGCTCTTCTGCGCGGCCGTCAGGCATTGGCCGTCGCGCGCGCCGGTGCAGGTCGGCACGTCGCGCTGCAGGTCGAAGCGCGTCTGGCAGGCCTTGACGTCGGAAACGATGCCGTCCGCCAGKCCGTCGAGCGCATCGCAGCGCGCCAGCACGCGCTCGGACACCCGCTGCAACTCGGCCGGCGTGAACGCGCTTTGCAGGTCTGGCAGGCCGGCGGGCGTGGTCGCGGTCGCCACCTTGGCGTACTGCTGGGCGCCATAGAGCTGCGCCACCGCGGCGCGCGGCAGGTTGTAGCCGGGATCGCCCGCGAGGATGCCGTCGTACTGGCTGGATGCGCGTGCGGCGGCCACCATCGCGTGCCGGCCGCCGTTCGAGCAGCCGCCGAAATAGGACCGGTCGGGGCCGCGGCCGTAGGCCTGGTTGATCAGGTTCTTGGCCATCGGCGTGAGCTGCGCGACCGCGTTGTAGCCGTAGTCGAGCCGCGCCTGCGGATCGAGGCCGAAGGCGGGGCCGAGCGAGCCGGCATGGCCGGCATCGGAGCTGATGACCGCGAAGCCCAGTTGCAGGGCGTTCGTCACGGGCGCACCGCCGCCGATGCCGCCGACCGCCGGCACGACCACGCCATCGAGGCCACCGTTGGCCTGGTAGAAGAAGCGGCCGTTCCAGGCCACCGGAAGCCGCATCTCGAAGCCGATCGCGTAGCGCTTGCCGTCGACCGGTCCGATGCGCTCGTTCATGCGGCCCTGGACCAGGCAGTGGGCCGGAACCGGCACGCTGGCGTTGCCCAGCGCGACCGTGCCGGCCGGCACCGCCACGGCCTGGGTGTACACCGTGCCCGGTGGCGCTTCGCTGGCCGCGAGCGCGCCGCATGACAGCAGCGTGCCGGGCCGGGCCGCGGCGAGCGGAGGGGTCGGTGCCGTCCGGCCGCCGCCGGCGCAGGCGGCGAGCAGGGCAGCGCCGGCCAGCGCCACGGCGCCGAGTCGGAGATGGCTGCGTGGGGTGGTCTTCATCGTGTCTCCTGCTTGCAGTCGCTCAGGCCCGGGCCGCTCCCAGGTAGGTGTCGATGACGCGCGAGTCGCCCGCGAGCGCGCGGGCCTCGCCTTCGGCGCTGACGCTGCCCATCTCGAGCACGTAGCCGTGGTCGGCGACCTCGAGGGCCGCGCGCGCGTTCTGCTCGACCAGCAGGATCGTCACGCCGGTGGCGCGCAGCGCGCTGACGGTGCGGAAGATCTCCTGCACGACCAGGGGCGCGAGTCCGAGGCTGGGCTCGTCGAGCATCAGGAGCGTGGGCCGCGACATCAGTGCGCGGCCGACCGCCAGCATCTGGCGCTCGCCGCCCGACAGCGTGCCGGCCAGCTGCGCCCGGCGTTCCTTCAGGCGCGGGAAGAGCGCGTAGACCTRCTCGATCTGGTCGCGCCATTCGCGGTTGCGCAGTCGCACCTGCCGGAACGCGCCGAGCACCAGGTTGTCTTCGACCGGCATGGTGGCGAACAGCTCGCGCTTCTCGGGCACCAGCGCGATGCCCAGCATCACGCGCTCCTCGAGCGACAGGCCGCCGATCGGCTGGCCGCGGAATTCGATGGTTCCCTTGGCGGGCAGCACGCCCATGAGGGCGTTGAGCAGGGTCGACTTGCCGGCGCCGTTGGGGCCGATCACGGTCACGACGCTGCCTTCGCCCGCCTGCAGGTCGATGCCGTGCAGCACCTCGGCGCGGCCGTAGCCGGCGCGCAGGTCGTGGATTCGGAGAAGGGGAGTACTCATGTCAGTGTTCCAACAAGCGATCGCGTGACCCGCGACGCATGAAACCGGCGCGGCCAAATGCCAGGGATACCGCGGAACCGGCTTTGCCGGGCCGCTGGTATCGCCCCCTTGAGGGGGAGGCGCCGCAGGCGCTTCGGGGGTGTTTCATCCTAGTGTTCGGTCCCAAGGTAGGCGGCGCGCACCTTCGGGCTTTGCTGCACCTCGGCCGGCGTGCCCTCCATCAGGTGGGTGCCGAATTCCATCACCACGATGCGGTCGCAGATGTCCATCACCAGGTCCATGTCGTGTTCAACCAGCAGGATGCTCATGCCCGATGCGCGCAGGCTGCGCAACACGTCGGCGAGTGCCTTCTTCTCCTTATGGCGCAGGCCGGCGGCCGGCTCGTCGAGCAGCAGCAGGGCCGGGTCGGCGCACAGGGCGCGCGCGATTTCCAGCAGGCGCTGCTGGCCCATCGCCAGGTTGCCGGCCAGCTCGTGCATCCATTCGCCCATGCCCACGCGCTGCAGCTGGCGCTCGGCCTCGCGCAGCAGCTCGCGCTCCTCGGCGCGGTCGGTGTGGAGCATGGCCGCGATCGCGMCCTTGCGGCCGCGCAGGTGGGCGCCGAGTGCGACGTTCTCGAGCACCGTCATGTCGGGCACCATCTTCACGTGCTGGAAGGTGCGCGAGACGCCGCGCTCGGCGATGGCGCGCGAGGACAGGCCGCCGATCGCCTCGCCGCGAAATCGCACGGCGCCGCCGCTCAGGCCGAGCACGCCGGTGACGAGATTGAAGGTGGTCGACTTGCCGGCGCCGTTGGGTCCGATCAGGCCGACCACCTGGCCGGCCCGGGTCTGGAAGCTGATGTCATTGACCGCCACCAGGCCGCCGAAGGTCTTGCGGATCGCCTGCACGTCGAGCACCACCTCGCCGGCGGCCGGCTTGGCGCGCGCCGGCAGGTCGGCCGCATCGCGCCAGTCGACCGGGCGCTGCGGGCGCGGCAGCCGGCGGTCGATGAAGTCCCACAGGCCGTCGGGCAGGTACTTGAGCACCAGCACGATCAGGATGCCGAAGACGATCAGCTCATAGCTGCCGCTGGTGCCGATCAGCCTGGGCAGCAGCACCTGCAGCTGGTCTTCGAGCAGCTTGACGACGCCGGCGCCGGCGATCGCGCCCCAGACGTGGGCCGCGCCCCCGAGCACCACCATGAAGAGGTACTCGATGCCCATCTTGAGGCCGAAGGGCGAAGGGTTCACGGTGCGCTGGAAATGCGCGAAGAGCCAGCCCGAGAGCGAAGCCAGCAGCGCCGCCAGCACGAAGATGCCGACCTTGAAGCGCAGCGTGTTCACGCCCATCGCCTCGGCCATCTGCGAGCCGCCGGCGAGGGACCGGATGGCCCGGCCGCTGCGCGAATCGAGCAGGCGGATCACCGCGAAGCAGGCGACCAGCGAGAAGGTCCAGACCACCGCATAGAACACCCGCTGCTGGCCGACTTCCAGGCCGAACAGCGTGAGTCCCTTGACGCCCAGGATGCCGTCGTACTTGCCCAGCGCCTCGAGGTTGCCCATCAGGTAGTAGAGCGCCAGCGCCCAGGCGATGGTGGCGAGCGGCAGGTAGTGTCCCGACATGCGCAGCGTGATGCCGCCGATGATCGCGGCGCTGATGCCGGTCAGCGCCAGGCCGACGAACAGCGTGAGCCACGGCGAGAAGCCGAAGTTCACGCTCAGGTAGGCGGTGGTGTAGGCGCCGATGCCCACGAACGCCGCCTGGCCGAAGGAGGTCAGCCCGCCGACGCCGGTGAGCAGCACCAGCCCCAGCACCGGCAGCGTGTAGATGCCGATGTAGTTGAGCTGGATGATCCAGAAGTTGGGCAGCGGCAGCAGCGGCAGGGCGACCAGCAGCGCGACCAGCGCCAGCGGGCCCCAGGTACGCAAGCGGCTCCTGGCGGGCCGCGTGGCGGCCGCGGGATTCAGGATGGCGTCCATGTCAGTGCTCCACCACGTGATCGCGTGACCCGCGACGCGTGAAACCGGCGCAGCCAAATGCCAGGGATACCGCGGAACCGGCTTTGCCGGGCCGCCGGTATCGCCCCCCTTGAGGGGGGAGGCGCCGCAGGCGCTTCGGGGGGTGTTTCATTTCAGTGTTCCTCGTCCGTGTGGGCGCTGGTGAGCGAGCGCCACAGCAGCACCGGCAGGATGATGGTGAACACGATCACTTCCTTGAACGAGCTGGCCCAGAACGAGCCGAAGGACTCGATCACGCCGACCGCCAGCGCGCCGAGCAGCGCGCCCGGATAGCTCGCGAGGCCGCCGATCACGCCGGCGACGAAGCCCTTGAGGCCGATCAGGAAGCCGGAGTCGTAGAAGATCGTGGTGGTCGGCCCGATCAGCAGGCCCGACAGCGCGCCGATCAGCGCCGCCATCGCGAAGGTGAGCTGCCCGGCCGCCTGGGTGGAGATGCCCATCAGTCGCGCACCGAGCCGGTTCACGGCCGTCGCCCGCAGGGCCTTGCCGTAGAGGGTGCGCTCGAAGTAGAGCCACAGCATCACGATCAGCGCCGCGGAGGCGAGGAAGATGATCACGGCCTGCCCGTTGACGTTCAGCGGGCCGACCGAGAACCGGTCGTCCCAGAACGACGGGTTGCGAAAGCCCTCGGCCCCGAAGAACAGCAGGCCGAGCCCGGTCATGGCGAAATGCACGCCGACCGAGACGATCAGCAGCACCAGCGAACTGGCGCCGGCGAGCGACTGGTAGGCAACGCGGTAGACCAGCGGCCCGAACGCCGTGACGATGCACAGCGTGAGAAAGGCCTGGACGGCCAGCGGCAGATTGCGCGGTGCCGCCCACGCCGAGACGGCGCAGACGACAGCCGGCAGCACGAACATGCGCGCGGCGGCCACCAGGGCCGGCCCGGCCCGGCCGCGGTGGCGCCAGGTGCCGACGAGCTCCATGAGCGCGGCGACGGCCGCCAGAATCAGCAGCAGCCAGACCGTGCCGGGCACCTTGCCGGTCTGGAAGATGGCGAGCGTGAGCGCGCCGTAGGCGACGAACTCGCCCTGCGGAATGAAGATGACGCGGGTGACCGTGAACACGAGCACGATACCCATGCCCAGCAGCGCGTAGATCGCCCCGTTCGTGAGTCCGTCCAGCGTCAGGATGCTGGCGATTGAGAAATCCATGGCGGGGCTTCGGCGCTGGCTGCGTTGCGCGTTTACTGCGGCTGCTCGACCTTGAACTGGCCGTTGACGACCTTCAGCATGACGCCGGTCTCGTTGGTGTAGCCCCAGTGGTTGTCGGGCGTCCAGTTCAGCACGCCGTGCGCGAGCACGGTGCGGCCCATGGTCTCCATGGCGTCGCGCAGCGCGGCGCGGAATTCCGGCGTGCCGGGCTTGCCCTTCTTGAGGGCGATCGGCACCGCCTTCTCGAGCACCGTCAGCGCATCGGCGCCGTGGCCGGCGAACTGGTTGCGCGAGGCCGGGCCGTAGGCCTTCTCGTACTGCTGCACGAACGCCACCGCCGCCTGCTTCGACGGGTGGGCGTCGGGCAGCTGCTCGGCCACGGTGGCCGGGCCCGAGACGACGAAGGTGCCTTCGGCATCCTTGCCGGCGGTGCGCATCAGGTCCTGCGTGGCGGCGGCGTGCGTCTGGTAGACCTTGCCCTTGAAGCCGCGCTCCATCACCGCCTTCTGCGGCATGCCGGCGCCGCTGCCGGAGGCGACGATCAGGATCGCGTCGGGGTTGGCCGAGGTGAGCTTGAGCACCTGGGCGGTGACGCTGGTGTCGGCCCGGCCGAAGCGCTCGGTGGCGACCACCTTCATGCCGTTCTTCTCGGCCTCGGCGGTCAGCGCCTTGAGCCAGAGTTCGCCGTAGGCGTCGGTGTAGCCGAGGAAGCCGATGGTCTTGACCTTCTGCGACTTCATGTGCTGGACCACGGCATAGGCCATGACGTCGTTGGACTGCGGCAGCCGGAAGGTCCACTTGTCCTTGCCGGGCGGCAGTCCAGCCGGCGAGGCGGCGAGCTGCACCGTGCCCGATTCCGCCGCCACGTCGGCCATCGGGATCGCCACCGGCGTCGCGGCCGAGCCGATGATGACGTCGACCTTGTCCTCGGTCACCAGGCGCTGCGTGTCCTTGACGCCCGTGGTCGGGTCGGTGGCATCGTCGAGCACCACGACCTTGAGGTTCTCGCCGGCGATGGTCTTGGGCCACAGCGCGATCTGGTTCTTGACCGGGATGCCCAGGCCCGAGGCCGGGCCGGTCAGCGGCAGCACGACGCCGACCGTGAGGTCGGCATGGGCGGCGCCGAAGAGGCCGGCGGCCAGGGCGGCGGCGAGGATGCTTTTCTTGATGTTCATGACGTGTCTCCAGGAAGGGCGAACGGGAAAACGGGGTGGTGGGCGGCTCAGCGCGGCGCCATGCGCAGGGCGCCGTCGAGGCGGATCACCTCGCCGTTGAGGTGGCCGTTGGTGACGATGTGGCAGGCCAGGGCGGCGAACTCCGCCGGATCGCCCAGGCGCGGCGGGAACGGGATCGAGGCGGCGAGCGACTGCTGGATCGGCTCCGGCAGGGTCTTCAGCAGCGGCGTCGCGAACAGGCCCGGCGCGATCGTGCAGACGCGGATGCCGTGCTGCGCGAGGTCGCGCGCCATCGGCAGCGTCATGCCCACCAGCCCGCCCTTCGAGGCGCTGTAGGCCTGCTGGCCGACCTGGCCGTCGAAGGCCGCGACCGAGGCGGTGAACAGCATCACGCCGCGTTCGCCGCCTTCGTTCGGAGCCAGCCTGGCGCAGCGCGCCGCATAGAGGCGGCTGACGTTGTAGGCGCCGATCAGGTTGATGTGGACCACCCGCACGAAGTCCTCGAGCGGCGCGGCCTGGCCGTCCTTGCCGACGATCCGCTTGGCGCTGCCGATGCCGGCCACGTTCATGAGGATGCGGGCCGGGCCGTGCGCGGCCTCGGCCTTGTCGAGCGCGGCGTTGACGCTGTCGGTGTCGGTGATGTCGCAGATGCAGGCGACGCCGCCGATGTCGGCGGCGACCTTCTCCGCCAGGCCGGCATTGACGTCGAGCACCGCGACCTTGGCGCCGAGCCGCGCGAGCTCGCGCGCCGTGGCTTCGCCGAGGCCGGATGCGCCGCCGGTCACGAGTGCGGCTTGTCCCTGGATGTTCATGCTTCGTCTCCTTGTGGGTTGGGTCTCAGTGGGGCTTGAGCGTGAAGGGCAGCGTCCCGGCATGCAGGGCGTCGGCCAGCGCGGCGCGGTGCTTGAGCACGGCGCGCTGGTTGATCGAGCCCTTGTCGGTCACTTCGCCCTTGTCGATCGAGGGCGGCTCGGCAATGATGTGGGCGCGCGCGATGCGATTGGCGCTGCCGGTGCTGGCGGCCGCGAGCGTGTCCAGCAGATGCTGCAGCCAGGTTTGCACCGGCGCGCTCT
>NZ_JBFUCI010000213.1:0-10643 GCF_056405335.1 Variovorax sp. P1_H12_2 | reverse complement strand
CCGGTACTGCACGAAGCCCGAGCGCTCGGCGACCTTGTCGTAGAGCTTCATGGCGTCCGTGTTCGTCTCGTGGGTCAGCCAGTAGACGCGTGAGGCGCCCTGCTTGCGGGCCGTGTCGTAGACGTGCTCGATCAACTTCCGGCCCTGCCCGCCGCCCCGGCATGCCGGGTCGACGAACAGGTCCTGCAGGTAGCAGTAGTCGCCCTCGGTCCAGGTCGAGCGATGAAAGATGAAATGCACGAAACCCACGGGCCGGCCGTCCTGCACGGCCAGCGCGCAATGCATCGGCTCGGCGGCGTCGAGCAGGCGCGCGAAGGTGCGCTCGCTCACCGCCGGCGCGAGGTCGACCTTGTAGAACTGCTGATAGCCCTTCCAGAGCGACGCCCAGGCATCGAAGTCGGCCGAGGTCAGGAGACAAATGGAGACCGCGCTTGTCACGTTGCTGTTCCTTTGTGAGGTTGCCAGGTTCCGGTCGCTTCGATCTGCGCGGCCAGTTGAAGAATGAGGTCGTCACGCCCGAGGCGCGCAATGATCTGGGTGCCCACGGGCAGCCGTTCGGGTGTCCAGTAGGTCGGCAGGCTCGCAGCGGGCTGCCCCGAAGCGTTGATCAATGCAAAGAAGGTCGAGTAGCGCCCCATGCGGCGGCGGAAGTCGCTGAAGCTACCGGTCATCGCCAGCTCGCCGATCGGAGCCGGCAACTGGACCAGCCCCGGCGTCATCAGCACGTCGACGCCGTCCATGCAAGCCTCCATCTGGCGCCCGATGTCATGGAAGCGGTTGATCGCCGAGGCGTAGACCGCCGCCGACACCGAATGGCCCATCTCGTAGCCGTCACGGATCGCCGCTTCGAGATCGTCGTCGCGCAAGGCCCGACCGAGCACCTTCAGGCGTGCATCGACCGACACCACGATGTTGGCCGCCAGCACCTCGGCGTGCGCATCGACGAAGCCGTCGTAGTCGAAGGCGGGCGTGTCCATCTCGACGATCTCGTGTCCGAGCGATGCGCAAAGCCTGGCCGTCGCCTCGAGTGCCGCCACGCATTCGGGGGCAAGCACCATGTCGCCGAAGGGCTTGCGCCATACGCCGATGCGCAGCGCCCGCGCCGGGCCCTGATCGAGCGCTGCGAGGAAGGTCTTCTCGAACACCGGGCCGGCATAGGGCGCGCCGGGCTCCGCGCCGGCGATGGCATCCATGGCGGCCGCGGTGTCGCGCACCGTGCGGCTCAACACGCCGTCGACTGCCAGGCCGCCCCATCCTTCACCCCGGAACGGCCCCATCGGCACCAGGCCGCGCGAGGGCTTGAGGCCGAACAGCCCGCAGCACGAGGCGGGAATCCGGATCGATCCGCCGCCATCGCTGCCATGGGCCACCGGAACGATGCCGGCCGCCACCGCAGCGGCCGTGCCGCCGCTGGATCCGCCGGCCGAACGGCCTGCATCCCAGGGGTTGCGCGTCGGCCCGCCGTTGCGCACTGCCTCAGTGGTCGGCGCCATGCACAGCTCCGGCACGTTCGAGCGTGCGAACGCGATGAAGCCGGCCATCTCGAAGCGGTCCACGAGGGTGGCGTTGCGCGTGTAGCGCATGTCGTTGAACAGCCTCGAACCCAGGCTCGATGGCAGCCGCGTCGAGGCCAGGCCGGAATCCTTCAACAGGAACGGGATCCCGCCGAAGGCGCCGCGCGACGTCCACGCCCGCGCGACGGCCATCGATTCCTCGTACTGCTCGTAGCTCAGCGCATTCAGGGCCGGGGCGCGCGCGCGCGCCAGCCGGATCGCGCACTCCATCAGGTCCTGCGACGTAACTTCGCCGGCCCGCAGCAGCGCGGCCAGGCCCAGGCCGTCCAGCTTTTCGTACTCGTGATCTTGCATGGAGCTCAGGCGTTGGCCTCGGCGTTCGCCCAAGCGTCGGCGACTTCGCCACCGCGCGCAAACCACACATTGGGGAAATCCTGCATCCAGGCGATGAATTCGCGCAGCATCGCGATGCGCGACGGCCGGCCGATGACCTGCGGGTGCATCGTCAGAGAGAAGAGGCCGCCCCAGCTGTAGATCTCGCGGAACTCGTCCTTCCAGACCTCGAGGATCTGCTGGTTCGACACGATCGTGCGCGGCGTCTTGATGGAGAACAGCGCGAACGGTGCATCATCGAGGCTCCAATGGACTGGCAGTTCGATCGGGCCGGCGCTGCCGTCGGCCAGCACATGGCGGTAGGGATTGATCTGGTCCATCAGCGAGCTGTCGTAGCGCAGCCCGTACTTCTGGATCAACGCGATCATGTTGTGGCTCGTCTCCCACGCCGGTGAGCGGTAGCCCAGGGGCTTGACGCCGACGGTGGCCCGAAGCGCCTCGAGGCCCTTGACGAAGACCTCTTCCTCGAGATCCGGCTTGTCGGGGTCGATCCATTCGTGGAGGTAACCGTGGTGCCCGACCTCGTGCCCGTGGCGCAGCACCAGCTCGACCTTGTCCTGGTGCCGTTCGGCGGTCCAGCCGGGAACGAAGAACGTGGCGGACACGTCGGCGTGCTTCAGCGTCTCGACGATCTTCGGCACGCCGACCTTGGCACCGTAGGTGCCTTGCGACAAGGTGCCGGGGCGCTTCGCGTTCGCGGGATCGCGAGACAGCCAGAGCGTCTCGGCGTCGAAGTCGAAGGCCAGCATGACCGCGCAGCGCGCGCCGTTCGGCCAGATCACGGGATCGTTGGGATTCATCGGTATGTCCTTGGAGTGGATGGAAGGCACGCGGCACTCAGGCGTGCGCGTGGCAGGCCAGCCACCCGCCGTCCACGGCGATGACCTGGCCTGTGACAAAGGAGGCGTCCTCGCTGCAGAGGAACGCGATGACGGATGCGACCTGCGCACCGGTGCCGATCGACTTCAGTGGCGTCGCGTCGACCATGGCCTTCTGGTAGGCGGCGTCGTGATTCAGACGGTGCGCGGTCATCGCGGTATGGATCACGCCGGGCGCCACCGCATTGATGCGGATGCCGCGCGCGGACAGATCGGACACGAGCTGYCGGGTGAGCTGCGAGATGCCGGCCTTGGCCACCGCGTAGGCGGTCGAACCCGGGAAGCCCGTCTCGCCGAAGACCGAGGCGACGTTCACGATGCTGCCGCCGTCCGCGAGCGCGGGCAGCACATCGCGCGTCAGGCGCAGCACCGCACGCAGGTTGACACCGAGGATGCGGTCGATCAGGGCATCGTCCGACAGCGCGAGCGCTTTGGAGCCGCCGACGCCTGCGTTGTTGACCAGGAAATCGACGGCGCCGCCGAGCCCCCGGGCCGCCTCTATGACGCGCAGGGGCGCCTCGTCGCTCGCGAGGTCCAGCGCCAGCGTGTGTACGCCGGCGCCGATGGCCTCGCCTGCCTCGAAATCGAGGTCGACGGCCAGCACCCTGGCCCCCTCGGAAGCAAAGCGCTCCACGGTCGCGCGACCGATGCCCCGGGCCGCGCCGGTGACGATGATGTTCTTGTCCTTGAATCGCATGCGCTCAGGCCTCCTTCGAAGCGGCGACCGGCATCGGCGCGGCGCCCAGGTAAAACTGCTGCAGCGAGGCCAGGTCGACATCGGGTCCGTTGACGCACGAGTGCGCCACCCGGCCTTCGCGCAGGATGTGGATCTCGTCGGCGAGCTCGAGTGCCATCGAGACGTTCTGCTCGACGAGCAGGATGGACAGGCCCCGGGTGCGCAGGTCGCGGATGATGTCCGCGATCTCTCCTACGACCTTCGGCGACAGCGCGGCAGAGGGTTCGTCGAGCAGCAGCAAGCGGGGCTTGGCCAGCAGCGCGCGCCCGATGGACAGCATCTGGCGCTCGCCCCCCGAAAGCAGTCCGGCCAGCGCCTTCCTGCGCACGACGAGCCGCGGGAAGAACGCGTAGACGTCGTCGAGGTCGCGCCGGATCTGCGCCTTCTCGCTGCGACGGTGATAGGCGCCCATCAGGATGTTCTCCTCCACCGACATGCCGGCGAAGACTTCCTTGCCCTGCGGCACCAGCACCAGGCCATTGCCGGCCATCTGGTACGCCGGCACCTGATCGACGCGCTGGCCGTCGAGCAGGATCTCGCCGGCGGTCGGCACCACCAGGCCGGCCAGCGCCTTCAGCGTGGTCGACTTGCCGGATCCGTTGCCGCCCAGCACCGCCGTCAGCCCGCCCTTGAGCACGGAGAAGGATACGCCATACAGCACCTTGGAGCGTCCGTATCCGGCCTCGATGTTCCTGACTTCAAGCATGCTTCGACCGTCCTGTTCCCAAATACGCCTCGACCACGCGCGCGTCGTTGATGGCCTCCGACGGCGTGGCGTCGGCAATTTTCTCGCCGTAGTCGAGCACCACCACGCGGTCGCACACGGCCTGGACCACGCGCATCACGTGTTCGACGAGCAGCACGGTCACACCGTAGTCGGCACGCATGCGCCCGATGACTTCGATCAGGCGGTCGACCATGGGCGGCGAGAGCCCGGCGGCCGGCTCGTCGAGCACGAACACACGCGGTCCCGTGGCCAGGCCGCGCGCCAGTTCGACCATGCGCTGCTGGCCGATCGACAGTGCCGTGGCAGGCTGGTCGATGAACTTCTCGAGGTTGAACAACGAGAGCATCTCGATGGCCTTCGCGCGAACCTCGCCGTCTTCCCGGCTGGCCGAGGCCAGGCGGAAGATCGAGGCGCCGTAACCGCTCTTCAGCCCCGGTTGCATCGCCAGCGCGATGTTGTCGGCGACCGACATCGAGGGGAACAGCCGCAGCATCTGGAAGGTGCGCGCGACGCCCGCGCGCGCAATCCGCCACGGGGCGGTGCCGGAGATCCGGGTGTCTCCCATGTAGACCGTCCCGGCGCTCGGCGGCAGGACGCCCGTGACGATGTTCGCGAGCGTTGACTTCCCCGAACCGTTGGGCCCGATCAGCCCCACGATCTCGCCCTCGCCGACGTCGAAGCTGATCCCGTTGAGCGCCACCAGCCCGCCGAAGCGGCGCGTCACGGTGTCGAATCGCAGCAGAGGCGCCTTCATTTCTTCGTCCTTCCGACCCATGCGCCGAACACGCCCTGCGGCATCACGATCACCATCACGATCATGAGCAGGCCATAGATGATCAGTTTGTAGTTGGCGGCGAAACCGAGCACCTCCGGCAGCGCGGTGAAGACGACCGCACCCAGCAGCGGGCCCCAGATCGTGCCGCGCCCGCCCACGACCACCATCGCGACGATCGTCGAGGAGGTCAACACGGTGAAGTCGTCCGGCGTCACGCCGCGGATGTGGTGTGCCACCAGCACGCCCGCCGCGCCGGCCAGCGCCGAGGCGATCACGAAGGCCGTCAGCTTGCTGGCCGTGGTGTTCAGGCCGATGGCCCGTGCCAGCACCTCGTCGTCGCGCACGGCTTTCCACGCCATACCGAGGCGCGAATGCGCAAGGCACCAGCCGATGGCGACGCTCGCCACGCTCAGTCCGAGGGCCAGGTAGTAGAAGCGGTCGATCGACTCGAAGCCCGCAACCGGCTTCACTTCGATGCCGAACTGGCCGCCGGTGAGCCCCTTCCACTGCGTGAGTGCGAGGTAGACGATGGTCTGGAACGCGATCGTCACGATTGCCAGGAAGTGGCCGCGCAGCCGCAGCGCCGGCAGTCCGAGCAGCAGGCCGCACAGGCCGGCGACCAGCATGCCCGCCGGCAGGTTGAGCCAGATGCCGGTCCCGTAATCCCGCTCGAGAATGGCGGTCGTATAAGCGCCGATCCCGAAGAAGGCCRCATGCGCAAAGGAGAACTGCCCGGCCCAGCCCATGACCAGGTCGAGGCTCACCGCGAGCATGACGAAGATGAAGATCATCACCAGGATGTTCAGGACATAGCCGCCCGGCCCCATCGCCGGCACAAGAAGCAAGGCGCCGATGGCGACCAGCAATGCAAGAAGATGACGCATGTCAGGAACGCTCCGTGGATTGGCCCAGCAGGCCCTGCGGGCGGATCAGGAGCATGGCGATGACAAGGAAGAAGCCGATCATGTCCCGCAGTTCATTGCCGATGTAGCCGGACACCATCGCCTCGATCACACCCAGGCCGATACCGGCGATCACGGCGCCGCCGATGCTGCCCATGCCGCCGAGAATCACGACCGTGAAGGCCTTCATGACCAGCATGGCACCCGCAGTCGGCTGCACCAGAAGCACCGATGACATCAATGCGCCTGCCACACCGGCCATGGCGGCGGCGATGGCGAAGGTGATCACGGCGATCTTGCGCACGTTCACACCGCTGATCAGCGCCACGACAGAGTGTTGCGCCATCGCCCGCAATGCGCGTCCGGTCCAAGTAAAGCGCAGCACCAGCAGCAGCGCGACCACGATCGCGATCGTGACGCCCACGATCAGCACGCGCTGCCCCGTCAGGAACACCGGTCCGATCTGCACCGGGACGCTCGCCAGGTCGGTCTTCAGGGACTGCGGCTGGGCGCCGAACACCATCAGGGCGCCGTTCTGCAGCAGCACCGAGAGACCGAAGGACGCAATGATGGCGTTGCCCGGATCTCGATTGGCCAGCGGCTTGAAGACGATCCGCTCGGCCAGCATGCCGAATGCGGCAAGACAGAGCACCACCACGAGCAGCGTGAGAAAGAGAGGCAGGCCGAACACCGCGGAGGCTGTGACGGCCGCATAGCCGCCCAGCATGTAGAACTCGCCATGGGCGAAGTTGACGATGTGCAGGATGCCGAAGACCAGGGTCAGGCCGACGGCCACCAGCACGTAGCTGGCGCCGTTGACCAGCCCGTTGGCCAGGAACTGCGGGAACAGACTGAGCAAATCCATTTTGACCTGGGGCTCGTCAGTCGAACGGCAGCCACTRGCGCTTGCCGTTGCGCACCACGGCCAGGCCGATCTTGAAGCTGACGCTGCCCTTGTCGTCGAACTTGGACACCGTGCCGTCCGGTCCTTGCACCAGCGGCACGTCCTTCATCGACTTGAGCGTGGCCTGCATGGCGGCGCCGTCGAGCTTCGGCGCGCGGCGGGCAGCCTCGATCAGCAGGTGCATCGAGTCGTAGCCCAGCGCGCTGTAGACGTCGGGCTCCTTCCTCATCTTCTGGCGGAAGGCGGCGGTGAATGCCTGGCCGACCTTGTTGGGCGTGGACGGCTCGAACATGGACGACACCGCGAAACCTTCCGAGGCCGGTCCCGCCAGCTCGATCAGCTTGTCGCTCATCATCGAGCCTGAGCCCACCAGCTCGGCCTTCAGCCCGACCTCGCGCGACTGCTTGATGATCTGCGCGCCGGCATCCATCAGGCCCGCGATGTAGATCGCGTCGGGCTGCTTCATGCGCACCTTGGTGAGCACCGTATAGAAGTCGCGCTCGTCGGGGTTGTAGCTTTCGACACCGACGATCTGGCCGCCGTACTGCGGAATCACCTTCTTCATCTGCTCGGCCAGGGACGAACCGTAGATCGAGTTCTCCTGGATGAGCGCGACCTTCTTCGCATTGAGCTTCTTGACGATGTCGCGTGCCGATTGCTCGCCCTGCTCGTCGCTGCCGGGGAAG
The DNA here is from genome assembly GCF_056405335.1 of Variovorax sp. P1_H12_2. Classification (NCBI taxonomy): domain Bacteria; kingdom Pseudomonadati; phylum Pseudomonadota; class Betaproteobacteria; order Burkholderiales; family Comamonadaceae; genus Variovorax; species Variovorax sp. P1_H12_2. The sequence continues at coordinate 3,128 of NZ_JBFUCI010000213.1, read as the reverse complement.
GCACGGAAGAACCACGGGTCGCCTGCGGTGTTCGCGTCGGTCACGTTCGACGAGGTCGAGCCTGCCGAGACCATGGGCACCTTGAACTCCCGCGCCACCTTGAATGCAGCCAGCGCAACCGCGCTCACATAGGTGCCGCTGATGGCGATGACCTTGTCGGATTCCACCAGCTTGCGCACGGCGGTCACGCCCTTGGTCGACGAGCCCTCGTCGTTCTCGACGAAGAGCTGCACCTTGCGACCGTTGGCGCCGCCCTTGGCATTGGCCTCGTCCGCGGCGAAGCGAATTCCTTCCAGGATGGAGGTGCCGGCCAGCGCGGCGGGCCCGGTCAAGGGGAGCATCACACCCAGCCGGATCGGTTCGCTCTGACCCTGGGCACCAGCCATGGGAACGACGGCAGCAGCAAACAGTGCCAGAACGGCACGACGCATGACGATTCGCTTCATATCAAGGATCCTTCTTTTGGGGAGTCAACACAGTCTCGGAAATGCACCGATTCGACGCAGATCCATAAATTTTGGGCTATCTGTATTGCAATGCAGTACACTATGATTCTATAATAGTACGATCAAACCATTTATCAGGGTTAGTACGCAGATTTTCGTGCGTGCCCTGGATCGCCTCGATTTACTTACCTTGGAAAACCCGATGTCAGCGCCTGATCACTTGTTTGTGCAGTCCGTGGCGAAGAGCATGAGCGTGCTGGAGGCACTGGGGGCGCGGCCGGGGCCGCTCAGCCTGAATGAGCTTGCGGAGCAGGCCGGCATGGACCGAAGCACGGCCCAACGCATGGCACATACCCTGGCCATCTTGGGATATCTGGAAAAGGGACCGAATGGCCGCGGCTACGTTCTTGGCAAGAAACTGCTGGAGCGCACGTTCGACTTTCTGCGCGGCAATCCGCTCATGGAACGTGCTACACCCGTCCTTGYCGATCTGCAGCGGCAGACGGGTGAGCGCGTCGACTTGAGCCTGTTCGACGACTTGTCCATCATCTATGCGATGCGCAGGCAGAGTAAGCGCGAGACGTTCTTCGCGACACTGGTGGGACGACGTATCCCAACTTACTGCTCATCGGGGGGGCGAGCCATCATGTCGTTCTTGAGCGAAGAAGCGGTCGACGACATCCTGGATCGTTCGGTGCTTGCGCCCCTGACGCCCAAGACCGTGACGGACAAGGCGCAGATCAAGTTGAAGGTCGCCGAGGCGAAAGCGCTCAACTACGGCCTGTCACTGGAGGAGAGCCTGCTTGGCGAGATCGCAGTCAGTTCGGCAATCCTCGACCACAACAACCAACCCATCGCGGCCGTCCATATTGCCGGGTCTTGTTCTGAATGGAACCGCGAGTCGTTTACACAGCGCTTCGCACCACTAGTCATCGAGGCTGCCCGAGCCCTCGGGCGCGGATAGGATGAACGAAGGCGCCCATTCTCTCAAAGGCAACTGCATAACTTGGGCATCAAAGTGCCTGAGCAGAATCGGAACCGTAGAACTCAGCGATGCCTTCCGAATCCCGCGATTGGCCACTCGACAGCCCGCCCAATGCGGCGTGCCTGACAGTCCGGTCCATTGTCGAGGACGTAGAACCCATTGTCATGGCCTCGCGGGATGCGAACGATGGCGCTTGGCACCTTCTCACCGGCGACGCCTTCGACGCAGCAGAAGGGATGCTGGTTTCATTGGCAAGCATGGTTTTTTGGCCGGACGTCGCGATAGGGTGCTCGCTCAGTCTGGGTTGATGGCTGTTCTCGGCGCGGTTGTTCACGCGCGCACAGGCCTTCACGAACACGTGCCGCACGGTCGCAAGCTCAGGGATCTCGRCCTTGGCAGCCGGATAACTTCGCAGTTGGTCGGTGACGATCTTGCGTGGCGCCTCCGGGCAGGCGGCCAGCACGCGCTTGAAGAAGCGCTTGGCAGCGACCTTGTCACGGCGTTTTTGCACCAGGACGTCGAGTTCAGCGCCATGCTGATCGACCGCGCGCCATAGCAGGTAGGGTTCTCCGCGCAGCGACACGAACATCTCGTCCAGATGCCAGGTCGATCCCGGCTTGCGGCGTGCGCCCTTGGCGCMATGYGCRAAGCTCGCGCCGARYTTGTCGCACCAGCGCCGGATCGTYTCGTAGCTGACGACCACACCGCGCTCGAACAGMAGYTCCTCGATGTCGCGCAGGCTSAGTTGAAATCGAAAATACCAGCGCACCGCYTGGCTGATCACCACCGCAGGGAAMCGRTGACCGTGATACAGMGACTTCTTCWTTKGCATCGATCAAAGCTTACGCYRTCGGCAACGTGACAATGCCAGTCCAGGATATGCCTCGCACGAGGCAGCGTCGACAGCTGCCATTGGCGAAGCTGGATGTCGCCGTCGGTGAAGACCTCCATCGGCAAGTCTTGCCCGCCGAAAGCAGCCAGGACACCTCGCACCCGCGCGTGCGAGTGTGGATCAACCGTTCGAACGAACGCCACACTGCGCTGACCGACGCCGGCGCGCATGGCGCGGCCAGCGACGACCTCGAACGATTTCTCCTCATCGGGATGGCAAAGCCGCAGGTAGCCGCCGTCCAGACCGACGGTGGTGACGTTCGATCCGCTGCCCATGTCGGCCGCCTCTGGCTGGACCTCGATGCCCTGCGCGTCCAGTCGCCTGCCAACGTCCAGGGTGTGCCGTCGCACCGTACTCGGTGCGTTGGCTCCGGCCACCGGCAACAACAGCTCCAGCAACTCCGAGGACTTGGCATACGGAATCGTGGCGGCCAAGCGGCTTTGGACGTACTCCAACTCCGCCGAGATCCAACGCCGGGCCCGCCGTTCGCTTGGGGCGGTGCTGCAACGACATTCGCATCGCCGCCAACGCGGCACCTTCACGACAACATTGCCAAACAGGCTGCGGTAGTGAACGTCGTGGTAGTCCTTGATGGCGCGATTCAGGCCACAGCCATCGCATCGGCGCTGGCTGGTCGATATCAGCTCGACCTGACGCGTGACGATCKGAGACTGCATCCGCGCGAGCAGCGCCTTGGCATCGGCCAAGCCCAGCCCCAGAGTTTCGATGCTCGGCTGCGCATCGACCTCCAGCGTCAGCAGCTGCAACGCGTCCGACTCGGCAGCGCCGGCGGAAATGGCAAGAC
>NZ_JBFUCI010000212.1:0-10650 GCF_056405335.1 Variovorax sp. P1_H12_2 | reverse complement strand
GGCCAGCTTCCGCGACCCAGGAAGGCAGCACCGGGAGTCGCGCATTCCCGGCAGTTCAACGTCGAAGAATTCGAGCAGGCATTGCGCAAGGCTTGTAAATCAACGACCCCCTCGCCCAGCGCTTCGAACTCAAAGGCGCGTCAACGTCCTCCGAAAGCAGTTCATTCAACTCGTTAAACCCGACCGATCGCTCCGGCCTTCGGCTGACAAGGACGTGTGGTGCAGAGGCAAGGCGGTCACTGCGTTCGCTGGAGTCCTTCAAGAAAGAAGAAATGCGACATTTCAACTTCGCTGGCGCTGCGACATTTGAAAGCAGCGTTGACAAAAACGGGTGGACTGCAGGCCTACGAAATCAACGGCCGCTGGTTGCAAGCCGTGACGCGTTGAATGTGAACCTGGGCGTCAGCCGCGCGATGCCGGGGACATCATCCGGACCCGCCGGCTCACCACTTCCCGTCAGCCGGCCGCTTCGGCTTCGCAGCTGCGCCCAGCAGCTGGACCGCGTCGGGCCGCTTGCCGCGCTCGGCGAAATCGGCGGCCGTCATGCCTTGCTCGTTCTTCATCGAGACGTCGGCGCCTTCGTCGAGCAGCAACTGGACCGCTGCAGCGGATCCGTACATCGCGGCCATCATCAATGGCGTGGTGCCGTTGGGCGACTGCGCGTTGATGAAGGCGTCCTTGTCCAGCAACTGCTTCATGATCGCGACCTGGCCGCTCGTGGACGCGTAATGCAGCGGCGTCCAGCCAGGCTTGTTGATGTCGGCGTCGCGCGCGATCAGCTTGGTCACGAGTTCCTGCTGGCCCTTGATCGCGGCCAGCATCAGCGGGCTCTCGTCCTTGGCATTGCGGGCCTCGATGTTGGTCTTGGGGAAATCGATCAGCACATCGATCACCTTCGGCGAGGGTTCCCGTATCGCGATCAGCAGCGCCGTCTGCCCCTTGTCATCGCGCGTGTTGGGATCGAACCCCTTGGTCAGCAGGCTCTTGATGCCGCTGACGTTGTCCGCCCGGGCGGCCCGAAAGAAGTCGTCGGAATCTGTTGCCTGTGCCGAAAAAGATGCTGCAAAAACAGCAAGATATAGAAGTTTTTTAAAGTGATTTCTCATGTCTTGGCCCCGCTGAACAGGGTCTCGAAATTGTCGCTCGTGGCCTTCGCGATCACCTCGACGGGCAGCTGGCGCAACTGTGCGATCTGCTGCGCCACGAAGGGCACGTAAGACGGATTGTTGGTCTTCCCGCGGTACGGCACCGGGGCCAGGTACGGGCTGTCGGTCTCGATCAGCATCCGGTCGAGCGGCACGAAGGCGGCGACGTCGCGCAGATCCTGCGCCTTCTTGAAGGTCAGGATGCCCGAGAACGAAATGTAGAAGCCGAGGTCGAGCGCGGCGCGCGCCACCTCGGCAGTCTCGGTGAAGCAATGGAACACGCCGCCGGCCGCCCGGCTCCCGCCCTCCTCGCCCTCCTCCTTCAGGATCGCCAGTGTGTCGGCCGAGGCTTCGCGGGTGTGGATCACCAGCGGCTTGCGCGTTTGTTGCGCGGCCCGGATGTGGACCCGGAAGCGGTCACGCTGCCATTCGAGGTCGGCAATGCTGCGGCCGCCCTTGCGCTCTTCCATCTGGTAGTAGTCGAGCCCGGTCTCGCCGATGGCGATCACCTTGGGCAGCGCGGCGCGCCGCACCAGGTCCTCGACCGTAGGCTCGGCGATGTCCTCGTTGTCCGGATGCACGCCGACGCTGGCCCAGAAGTTGTCGTGGCGCTCGGCCAGGGCCTGGACCTCGGGGAATTCCTCCAGCGTGGTGCAGATGCACAGCGCCCGGTCGACCTGCGCGGCCGCCATCGCGGCGCGGATCTGCGGCATCTGGTCCGCGAACTCGGGAAAGGTCAGGTGGCAGTGGGAATCGGTGAACATCGCAGGATCGGCTTGGGCGTCGGCAGCCCCGGAATGGCGCGGCCGCCGCAGCGACCGCGGCTTCGCGTCATGGGGGCCGGACTCAGATGGTCTGGGTCGGGCGGTCGGAGGCCAGGGTGGCGCCCAGCGCCTCTTCGATGCGCGCCTTGAGCTGGCGCGACTTCTCGTCGGAGGGAAAACGGATGCCGACGCCCGGTGCGCGGTTGCCCGCGGCACGCGCCGGCGTGATCCACGCGACCTTGCCGGCCACCGGATAGCGCTGCGGATCTTCGGGCAGCGTCAGCAGCACATAGACGTCGTCGCCCAGCCGGTACTCGCGCGAGGTCGGAATGAAGATCCCGCCTTCGGCGAACAGCGGGATGTACGCCGCATACAGCGCGCCCTTTTCCTTGATCGCCAACTGGATGACGCTGGGCCGGACGGGGGCGGAGGGGGAAGGAGCGGCAGGTGTGTTCATGGGCGGCGGCGTGCCGAGTTTAGGGTGGTTCTCGCCTCGCTCACAAGCGCTTCCAGCATCAGGCCCGCATTGAACGGATGTTCTGCGGTTTTTGCCGCATTCGCGAGCGAGCGGGACCAGCGCGCCAGCGCGGCCCGGGGCGGTGCCGCGGGCAGGTCGGCGGGCTCGAAGAAGCGCGGTTCGGCACCGCAGTCCGTGGCCATCAGATCGTGGCAGAGTTTCTGCAGCGCGCCGATGGCCTGGGCCGGGGCATGGTCGGCCAGTGCGCCGACATCGCCGCGCGACATCGCCTTGGGCAGCAGGGCCCAGGCCTTGGGCGACTGGCCCTGGCCGGCCAGGCGCAGCGCGTCGCTGGGCCGGCCGCCGGCCGCGCGCAGCAGGCCGGGCGCATCGCCCGCGGGAACGCCCTGCCCGACCAGCCACTCCAGGGCCGCGTCACCCTCGGGCCAAGGCAGCGTGAAGCCGAGACAGCGGCTGCGGATGGTGGGCAGCAACTGCCACGCGGCCTCGCTGGCCAGCACGAAGCGCACGTCGCCGACCGGCTCCTCCAGCGTCTTCAGCAGCGCATTGGCCGTGATCAGGTTCATGCGCTCGGCCGGATAGACCAGCACCGCCTTGCCGAGTCCGCGCGCACTGGTGCGCTGGGCGAAGCCGATGGCGTCGCGCATCGCCTCGACGCGGATCTCGCGGCTGGGCTTGCGCTTCTTGTCGTCGATGTCGGCCTGCGACTTCTCGTCCAGCGGCCAGCCCAGGGCCTGCATCGCGACCTCGGGCATCAGCACCAGCAGGTCGGCGTGGGTGCGGACCTGGATCGCGTGGCAGCTCGGGCAATGGCCGCAGGCGCCGTGCGTCTTGGCCTCGTCGGGCTGCTCGCAGAGCCAGGTCGCCGCCAGCGACAGGCCCAGTTCGTACTGCCCGAGCCCCGAGGGGCCCTGCAGCAGCCAGGCATGGCCGCGCTGGCGCAGCAGTTCGGCCAGCGGCTGGCGCAGCCAGGGCTGGAGCGTATCCACCGTCATCGGGCGCGCCCCGCCAGCGCCGCTTCGACCTGCTGCCAGACCTGGTCGCGCGACTGGCCGGCATCGATACGCACGAAGCGGGGCGCACCGGCTGCGCGCTCGGCATAGCCGGCGGCGACGCGGCGGAAGAACTCGACCGGCTGCGACTCGAACTTGTCCGGCAGTCGGGCGCCGGCCAGGCGCTCGGCCGCGGTCTCGGGCGGGAGGTCGAACCACAGCGTGACGTCGGGTTGCAGCAGCGGGCTGGAAGCCTCACCCGGCGTGCCCTGCACCCAGTGCTCGAGCGCCGACAGCACGGCCGCATCGAAGCCGCGGCCCGCGCCCTGGTAGGCGAAGGTGGCGTCGGTGAAGCGGTCGCACAGCACGACGTCGCCGCGCGCCAGCGCCGGCTCGATCACGCGAACGATATGGTCGCGCCGCGCCGCGAACACCAGCAGCGACTCGGTCAACGCGTCCATCGGCTGCACAAGGATCAGTTCGCGCAGGGTTTCGGCGAGCGGCGTGCCCCCGGGTTCGCGCGTGCGCGTCACCTGGCGGCCCTGCGCCTTGAACAGCGCCTCGAGCGCGTCGAGGTGGCTCGACTTGCCGGCCCCGTCGATGCCTTCGAGGGTCAGGAAAAGCCCCTTCATTGCCCACTCCGCTGGTTGGGATCGCCGCCGCGCTGGTAGCGGTTCACGGCCCGGTTGTGCTCATCGAGCGAACGGCTGAACTGGCTCGTGCCATCGCCTCGGGAAACGAAATAGAGCGACTGGCTCTGCGCCGGTTGCACGGCCGCCAGCAGCGCGGCCTTGCCCGGCATCGCGATCGGCGTCGGCGGCAGGCCGTTGCGCGTGTAGGTGTTCCAGGGCGTGTCGGCCTGCAGGTCCTTCTTGCGAAGGTTGCCGTCGTAACGCGTGCCCAGGCCGTAAATGACGGTGGGATCGGTCTGCAACGGCATTCCGACGCGCAGCCGGTTGACGAAGACGGCCGCGATCTCGGCGCGGTCCTGGGCCTTGCCTGTCTCCTTTTCGACAATGCTGGCCAGGATCAGCGCCTCGTCGGGCGTCTTGAGCGGCAAGTCGGAGGCCCGGGCGGCCCAGGCGGCCTCGAGTTTCCTGTCCATGGCGCGCATGGCGCGCTGCAGCAGGGCGATGTCGGTCGAGCCCTTCGAGTAGGTGTAGGTGTCGGGGAAGAAGCGGCCCTCCGGGTGCTGGCCCGGCCGGCCCAGTGCAGCCATCAATTCCTCATCGCTGCGGCCGACGGTCTCGGGCTTGAGCTGTTCGGCCTTGGCCAAGGCCGCGCGCACCTGGCGGAAGTTCCAGCCCTCGACCAGCGCCAGGCTGCGTGTCGCCTCCTCGCCGCGCACCAGGATGTTGAGCAGCAGTCGCGGCGTGACACCCCGCTCCAGTTCGTAGCTGCCGGCGCGCATCTGCCGGTCCTGGCCCGAAAAGCGGAACCACAGGTAGAGCAGTTGGGGCGGCACGTCGACGCCCGCGTCGGCGACTGCCTGCGCGATGCCGCGCGGCGTGGTGCCCGGCTCGACCGACAGATCCACGCTGGGCGCGGGCAGCTTGAGCGGCTGGTTGACCCACCAGAGGCCTGCTGCGCCCGCGGCCAGGGCAACGAGGGAGGCCAGCAGAAAAAGAGTGAGAAAGAAGCGGCGCACGGATTCCGGGAAAGGAGGCGAACAGAGAAACGAGGTAGCCCTGCGGGCCAAACGGAACGAAGCAGGCCATGATAATTCAGCGATGACCTCTGTCGTTCTGAATGGCGTGACCGCCCTCTCCCACCTCGGTGTGATTCGAGCCGCTGGCCCCGATGCCGCGAATTTCCTGCATGGCCAGTTGACCCAGGATTTCGCCTTGCTCGACGCTTTCGAGGCCCGCCTGGCGGCGCTGTGCACCGCCAAGGGCCGGATGATCGCCAGCTTCGTCGGCATCCGGCCCGAGCCCGATCTGGTCCTGCTGGTGTGCAGCCGCGACATCCTCGCCGCGACCTTGAAGCGGCTGTCGATGTACGTGCTGCGCGCCAAGGCCAAGCTCAGCGACGTCAGCGATGAATTCGTCCTCTACGGCATGGCCGGAACCGCGCTGATCGCCAACGGCGTCGATGCCGGCGCGCCGCCGGGGCGCTCCAGCGCGGTCGGCGCCGCCCACGCGGTGACTCTCTACCCGTCCGACGGCGTTCCGCGCGCGCTGTGGATCGCACCGGCCGGCAGTGCCGCGCCCCAGGGCGCCGCGCTGGACCCGGCGCTCTGGTCCTGGAGCGAGGTGCGCAGCGGCATCGTGACGCTGAGCACGCCGGTGGTCGAAGCCTTCGTGCCGCAGATGCTCAACTACGAATCGGTGGGTGGCGTGAATTTCAAGAAGGGCTGCTATCCGGGCCAGGAAATCGTGGCGCGCAGCCAGTTCCGCGGCACCTTGAAGCGGCGCACCTACATCGTGCAGGCCAGCGACGAGGTGGCGGCCGGTGACGAAGTCTTCGCGGCCAACGATGCGGCGCAGCCGGTCGGCACCGTGGCCCAGGCCGCCCCGGCACCGGGCGGCGGATGGGCCGCGCTGATCTCGATCCAGATCGCCGCGGTCGACGCCGGCGGGCTGCATGCGCGGTCTGCCGATGGGCCGGCGCTCACGGTGGAGCCCCTGCCCTACGCGCTGCTGGAGGATATCTAGGGCCGGCACGAAGCACACGCAGGCGGCAGCCGTTCCTGCTGGCGGCGCCCGCCGCTCTTGGGGCCGGCGCGCTTGTCTCCTGCGCCCGAACGTGGTGTACTTTCCGTTGGTCCCGCGGCAGCAGAACGTTGGTCGCATCTTCGCCGGCCGCAGGCTTCTGTCGATGACCTCTCTCAAGGAGCGGACATGTCACTGCGTATCAACGATCTTTCACCCGACTTCACGGCCAACACCACCAAGGGGCCGATCAAGTTCCACGACTGGATCGGCGACAGCTGGGCGATCCTGTTTTCGCATCCCAAGGACTTCACGCCGGTGTGCACCACCGAACTCGGCTACATGGCGAAGATCGAGCCCGAGTTCACCAAGCGCAACACCAAGCTGATCGGCTTGAGTGTCGATCCGGTCGACGCCCACGACCGCTGGGCCAAGGACATTGAGGAGACCCAGGGCTACCTGCCCACGTACCCGATGATCGGCGACACCGACCTCGCCGTGGCCAAGCTCTACAACATGCTCCCGGCCGACGAGCCGGGCACCTCCGACGGCCGGACGGCGGCGACCAACGCCACGGTGCGCTCGGTGTTCGTGATCGGCCCCGACAAGCGCATCAAGCTGATGCTGACCTACCCGATGACCACGGGCCGCAACTTCGACGAGATCCTGCGCGTGCTCGATTCGATGCAGCTGACGGCCGCGCACAAGGTCGCCACGCCGGTCAACTGGAAGAACGGCGAGGACGTGATCATCGCCGGCTCGGTGTCGGACGATGACGCCAAGAAGCTGTTTCCCGACGGCTGGAAGTCGCCGAAGCCCTATCTGCGCGTCGTCAAGCAGCCGGGCTGATCCGAGCGCACCGCAAGCCGCCGAACCAACCGTCGCAGGACACGCCCCATGGTCTTCGCGCAGATTGCGACCGGCGGCTGCCAGTCCTACCTGGTCGGCTGCGACGAAACCTGCGCCGCCGCGCTGATCGATCCCGAGCTGAGCCAGATCGATCACTACATCGCCCTCGCCGCCCGTGACGGCGTGCGCATCCGCTACCTGATCGATACCCACACGCACGCCGACCACTTCTCGGCCACCCGTGAACTCGCGCGCCAACTGGGCGTGCCGGTCGTCATGCACCGGGCGAGCCCGGCGCCTTTCGTGGACATGCGGCTCGGCGACGGCGAAATGGTCGTGCTCGGCAAGCTGCGGCTGCAGGTACTTCACACGCCGGGGCACACGGCGGACTCGATGTGCCTGCTGGTGGGCGATCGCCTCTTCACCGGCGACACGCTGCTCATCGGTGCGACCGGCCGCACCGACCTCCCGAGCGGCGACCCGGAAGCGCTCTACGACAGCCTGTTCAACCGCGTGCTGCGGCTGGACCCGGCGCTCAAGGTGTGCCCGGCGCACGACTACAAGGGCCGCAGCCATTCGACGATCGCGGAGGAGCTCGCCTCCAACCCGCGGCTGCAGAAGCGCGAGCGCGGCGACTTCGTCGAGATGATGCGCAGCCTCAATCTCACGATGCCCACGCACATCACCGAAGCATTGCGCACCAACATGAGCGGCGGCAAGACGGTGGCGCGGCTGCTGGCCGAGGCCACGGCGGCCGTGCCCTTCATGTCGCTGGCCGAACTCAAGGGGCGCGTGGAGGCCGCCGAAGACGACCTCATCGTGCTCGAYGTGCGCGAACGCGATGCCTATGAGGGCGGCCACATCCCGGGCGCCCGGCTGCTGCCGCGCGGACAGCTCGAACTGCGCGTCAACCAGGACCTGCCGGACCCGACGCGGCGCATCCTGAGCTGTTGCGAGCTGGGCTACATCTCGACGCTCGCCGCATCGACCCTGCGCCAGATGGGCTTCCTGCACACGGTCGCGCTCGATGGCGGCATGAAGGCCTGGCGCGAAGCCGGCTATCCGCTGAAGACCGGCCGGGAACCCTGAGCCGCGCGAAGCCGCGCGGTGTTCATCAGCAGCACCGTCCCTTGCCGCCGCCGTACCGCGCCTCCAGCCGCTCGCGGAAGAAGGCCTCGTAGCTCATCGGGGCCTGGTCCGGATGCGTGCGCTCCATGTGGCTCAGGTAGGTGTCGTAGTCCGGCAGGCCCACCATCAGGCGCAGCGACTGCGCCAGCGAGCGCGTCAGGTAGCGCCCGGTCTCGGCCAGGCTGGCGCCGGCGGCCCTCATGCGGCGGCCGACGGCACCATCGGTTCGAACGGCGTCTCGCGGGTGGTCGGGTGGTTGGCCCGGCGCGCGGCCAGCGCACTGCGCACGCTGTACACCAGCACGCTCAGCACCACGAAGATGAAGAGCGCGCACAGCCCGGCGTCGAGCCGGTCGTTGAAGACGATCCGGGCCATCGCCTCGGGCGTCTTCGCGGGAGCGATCAGCACGCCCTGCGCCAGGCCGTCGGCGTACTTCGAGGCATGGGCCAGGAAGCCCACCTTCGGGTCGGCCGAGAAGATCTTCTGCCAGCCCGCGGTCAGCGTGCAGATCAGCAGCCAGGCGGCCGGTGCCGCCGCCACCCAGGCATAGCGCTCGCGCTTCATGCGGAACAGCACCACGGTGCCGAGCATCAGCGCCACCGCGGCCAGCATCTGGTTGGAGATGCCGAACAGCGGCCACAGCGTGTTGATGCCGCCGAGCGGATCGACCACGCCCTGGTACAGGAAGTAGCCCCAGGCCGCGACGCACAGGAAGGTCGCGATCAGGTTGGCCGGCAGCGAGTCGGTGCGCTTGAGCGCCGGCACGAAACTGCCCATCAGGTCCTGCAGCATGAAGCGGCCGGCGCGGGTGCCTGCGTCCACTGCGGTCAGGATGAAGAGCGCCTCGAACAGGATCGCGAAGTGGTACCAGAAGGCCATCATCGCCTGGCCGCCGATCACCTGGTGCAGGATGTGCGCCATGCCGACCGCCAGGGTCGGGGCGCCGCCGGCGCGGCCGAGGATGGTGCTCTCGCCGACGTCCTTGGCGGTCTGCACGAGCATCTCGGGCGTGACGGCGAAGCCCCAACCCGAAATGGTCTGCGCCACTGCTTCGGGCGTGCTGCCGACCAGCGCGGCCGGGCTGTTCATCGCGAAGTAGACGCCCGGGTCGATGCAGGCGGCCGCCACCAGCGCCATCACGGCGACGAAGGATTCGGCCAGCATGCCGCCGTAGCCGATGAAGCGCGCGTGCAGCTCGTTGTCGAGCATCTTCGGCGTCGTGCCCGAGGAGATCAGCGCATGGAAGCCCGACACCGCGCCGCAGGCGATGGTGATGAACAGGAACGGGAACAGGTTGCCCGACCAGACCGGGCCGTTGCCCTGCGCGAACTGAGTCACGGCCGGCATCTGCAGGGTCGGCGCGACGAACACGATGCCGATCGCCAGCGCGATGATGGTGCCGATCTTGAGGAAGGTCGACAGATAGTCGCGCGGCGCCAGCAGCAGCCACACCGGCAGGCTGGCGGCGACGAAGCCGTAGCCGATCAGCATCCAGGTCAGGGCCTTGCCGTCGAAGGTGAACATCGGGCCCCAGGTCGGGCTCATGCTCACGGCCTGGCCGCCGAAGATCGCCGCCATCAGCAGCACGAAACCGATCACCGAGACCTCGCCGATGCGGCCCGGCCGGATGTAGCGCAGGTAGAGGCCCATGAAGACCGCGACCGGAATCGTTGCCGCCACGGTGAAGGTGCCCCACGGCGATTCGGCGAGCGCCTTGACCACGATCAGCGCCAGCACCGCGAGGATGATGATCATGATCATGAAGGTGCCGAACAGCGCGATCATGCCGGGCACGGTGCCCATCTCCTGCTTGATCAGGTCGCCCAGCGAACGGCCGTCGCGGCGGGTCGAGATGAACAGCACGATGAAGTCCTGCACCGCGCCCGCGAACACCACGCCGGCCAGGATCCACAAGAGCCCCGGCAGGTAGCCCATCTGCGCCGCGAGCACCGGGCCGACCAGCGGACCGGCGCCGGCGATGGCCGCGAAGTGGTGGCCGAACAGCACGTTCTTGTCGGTCGGCAMGTAGTCCAGGCCGTCGTTGTGGCGGTGCGCCGGCGTTTTTCGACTGCCGTCCAGGCCGAGCACACGGGTGGCGATGAACAGGCTGTAGTAGCGGTAGGCGATCAGGTAGGTGCAGATCGCGGCGACCACGATCCAGAGCGCATTGATGGCTTCGCCGCGGGACAAGGCCACGGTGCCGAGCGCGAAGGCGCCGACCACGGCCACGACGAGCCACACCAGGTGGCGGCGGATGCTGTGCATTGGGAATGTCTCCGGAAAATGAACCCCCGGGAGTTTCGCGAGCCTGGGCCGCGCCTGCATCGGTTGCACCGCGCGAATCGGGTGCGTGGCACCACCTAAGGGATAACCCTAGGCGACCGATCAGCTGCTCTTGAATTCCCGGGCGTGTTCCACGGCGTACTTGATCAGGGCCGACTGGCCTTCGAGCCCGAGCCGCCGCTTGATGCTCTGCCGATGCGCCTCGACCGTGCGCACGCTGAGGCCGAGGTCGCGCGCGATCTGCTTGCTCGAGTCGCCGCGGCCGAGCGCCGACAGGATCTCGCTCTCGCGCGGCGTCAGCAGCGGCCGCGGCTGCTGGTTGGCGAAGAGCCGCTGCGACACCGCCGAACTGAGGAACGT
>NZ_JBFUCI010000211.1:0-10690 GCF_056405335.1 Variovorax sp. P1_H12_2 | reverse complement strand
GAATAGGAGACCACCGAGATGCCCTGGCCGCCGAGTTGCACGCCCTTGGCCTTGTCCGACGGATTGACGAAGAAGCCGATCTTGTCGCCGCCGACGTTCGGGTCCTTGTAGAGGCCCGGGAAGAAGGCGAACCAGTTCATCATCATCGCGACCTGGCCCGACTTGAAGGCATCGAGCCCTTCGGTCATGTAGGCATTGGTCAGGCCGGGCGGCGTGCTGCCCTTGTAGAGCGCCTTGTAGAACTCGAGGCCGCGCACCGCGTCGGGCGAGTTCACGAAGCCGTCCATGGCATACGGCTTCTTCGGGTCCTCGTACTTGAAGCCCATCGGATAGAGCACGTTGGTCACGCCCATCGTGATGCCTTCGGAGCCGCGCTCGGTGAACAGGTAGGCGCCGTAGACCTTCTTGCCGTCGATCATGCGGCCCTGGAAGAACTCGGCCACCTCCTTGAATTGGGCCCAGGTCTTCGGCGGCGCCAGGTCGCGGTTGTACTTGCTCTTGAATTCGGCCTGCAATTCGGGCTTCGCGAACCAGTCCTTGCGGTAGGTCCAGCCGACCGCGTCGGCCATCGCCGGCAGGGCCCAATAGTTGGGCGTGTTCTTCGGCCACTCGGCGTAGCCCACCACGGTGGCGGGCGCGAAGTCCGTCATCTTGATGCCTTCCTTGCTGAAGAACTCGTTGAGCTTGACGTACTGGCCCTGCTCGGCCGCGCCGCCGATCCACTGGCTGTCGCCGATGATCAGGTCGCACAGCTTGCCCTTGGAGTTGAGCTCGTTGAGCATGCGGTCGGCAAAGCTGGTCCACGGCACGAACTCGAACTTCATCTTGATGCCGGTCTTGGTGGTGAAGTCCTTCGAGAGTTCGACCAGCGCGTTGGCCGGGTCCCAGGCAGCCCAGCACAGGGTGATGGTCTTGTCCTGCGCGCGCACGTCGGCGCTGGTCAGGCTGAGCACGGTGGCTGCGGCGAGGGCGATCACCCCCGGGAGCATCTTCGACATCGATTTCATGAGCTGTCTCCAAAAGGTTTGGGATCAGGGGCACATACCCGGCGTCCGCTCAGTGAAGGTTCTCGGCCGTCAGGATCTCGATGCGCGGCTGCACCACGTTGAGTGCGCCGCGGACGTTCTCGCACAGCGCGCGCAGGACACGCGCCGCCGTCAACACGCAGTAATGGATGTCCTGGTGCAGGACGTAGGAGAGGGCATTGGCGCTCAGCAGCGAGGCGTTCTCGTCGGTGAAGTCGTGCGCCGCCACGCCGGCGTGGGGTGCCAGCCCGGACTCGGCCAGTGCGCGCGCCACGCCGGCGCTGCCCGAGCCCACGTTGTAGATGCCGGCCACGCGCGCCGGGTCGATGCCGTTCTTCAGTGCATCGAGCAGTGCGCGGCAGGCGCCGTCGTCATCGGCCGGCAGGTCCGGCGTGCGCACCATGCGCAATCGGGGGAAGCGCTCCTCGATGACGTGGGCGAAGCCGATGCGGCGCTCGATCTCGGCCGACAGCCGCGTCGCCTGCGACGACAGCAGCAGGATGTCGCGCCGGCTGTCGTTGGCCATCCGTCCCAGCAGCAGGCCGGCGGTGCGGCCGGCGGCGCGGTTGTCGGCGCCGATGCAGATCTCGCGCATGGAGCCCGCGACGTCGGAGAACAGGGTCACGACGTGGACTCCCGTGCGCACCAGTTCGTTGATGGCGCGCTTGATCGGCGGCAGGTCGGGCGCCAGCAAGGCGATGCCTTCGCAGTCGCTCACCTGCGCGAGCTCCTCGGCGAAGCGCGCCGGGTCGGTGGCGTCCAGGCGGTGCGTGATCTCGGTGATGTGGGCGTGCCGGAAATCGCCGGCGGCCTGCGCGATCTGCCGCTCGACCAGGTCGAGGAAGGGCGAGGCATCGGCGGGAAGCACAAAGGCGAAGCGCGCGTTCGCGCCTCGGCGAGGCCGGCCCGGCTGCTGCGGGGCCCCCAGTTCCTCGACCACCTGCATCACCCGCTGGACGGTCTCGGCATTGACGCCCGGACGGCGGTTGAGCACCCGGTCGACCGTGGCCGTACCCACACCGGCGGAGCGGGCGATGTCGGCGATGGTGGGGGCGGAGGACATGGAGGAGGAAGCGTGGATCGAGGCGGTTATCGTAATAACATCAATAATTAAATCAATCAGGGTTTTGGAGCATGGGGCGCAGGTCGGCCAGGACCGGGCGCAAGGGGGCGGGAGGTGTGCACGACGAGGCCGCCCGTGGCGAGCGCGTGCGCCGCGCCGACGCTGTCAGACCGCCTCGGTGCGAGGCGTGATGCGCGGGACCGGCGGCAGGGTCGTCGAGCGGTGGGTCTGTCCTACCCTACGATGTACCGTAAGTGCAGCGGCAGAAGCCGTCGAACGTCGAGCAGAATCGGCCGTCTGGGCCGTCTGCCCGTCCACAGAGGCGATTCAGCCTCGCTCGAGCGTCACGAAGCTGAACGGCAACCCGTTGGCCGCGACATGCGATTCGCGCGCCGTCTGCTGCCAGCCGGCGCCGAATTCAGGCGCCCAGGCGTCGCCCTCGTAGTCGCGGTCGATCTCGGTCAGCACCACGCGCTGGGCCAGCGGCTCGGCCTCGGCATAGATCTGCGCGCCGCCCATCACCCAGGCCTCGGTGGCCTGCCCGCGCTCGCACAGGGCGATCGCCTCCTCGAGGCTGCCCGCCCGCTCTGCGCCTTCGGCCTGCCACTCGGCATTGCGCGTGACCACGATGTTGCGGCGGCCGGCGAGCGGCCGGAAGCGCGGCGGGATCGAGTCCCAGGTCTTGCGGCCCATGATCACGGGCGCGCCCGCGGTCTGGCGCTTGAAATGCGCCATGTCTTCGGGCAGGTGCCAGGGCATGACACCGTCGAGTCCGATCACGCCGTTGGCGGCGCGCGCGAGGATCAGGTTGATGCGCATCGCGTTCAGACCGCCACGGGCGCCTTGATGGCGGGATGGTGCTCGTAGCCGACCACTTCGAAGTCCTCGTACTGGTAGTCGAAGATCGAGGCCGGCCTGCGCTTGATCTGGAGCGTCGGGTAGGGCAGCGGCTGGCGGCTCAGCTGCAGCGCCACCTGCTCGGCGTGGTTGCTGTAGATGTGGCAGTCGCCGCCGGTCCAGATGAAGTCGCCGACGTCCAGGTCGCATTGCTGCGCCACCATGTGCGTGAGCAGCGCATAGCTCGCGATGTTGAAGGGCACGCCGAGGAAGATGTCGGCGCTGCGCTGGTAGAGCTGGCAGCTCAGCTTGCCACGCTCGCCCGGCGCCTGCGGCGGCGCGACGTAGAACTGGAAGAAGGCATGGCAGGGCATCAGCGCCATCTTCGACAGTTCGGCCACGTTCCAGGCGCTGACGATGATGCGGCGCGAATCGGGGTTGCTGCGCAGCGTGTCGATCACCTGCTGGATCTGGTCGACGTGGCCGCCGTCAGGTGTCGGCCAGCTGCGCCATTGCACGCCATAGACCGGGCCGAGGTCGCCATCCTCGCGCGCCCATTCGTCCCAGATCGTGACGCCGCGCTCCTTGAGCCAGTTGTTGTTGCTGGAACCGGTCAGGAACCACAGCAGTTCCTGGATGATGGACTTCAGGTGCACCTTCTTGGTGGTGACCAGCGGGAAGCCTTCGTTCAGGTCGAAGCGCATCTGGTAGCCGAACACGCTCTTGGTGCCGGTGCCGGTGCGGTCGCCCTTTTGCACGCCGGTGCTGTCGACGCGGCGCATGAAGTCTTCGTATTGGGAGCGGATGGGGCGGTTCATTGTTGAGGGGTCTCCAGCCGGATCACCCGGCCCGGATTCAGGATGTTCTGCGGATCGAGCCCGCGCTTGATGGCGCGCATCATCTCGAGCGCCACCGGCGACTTGTGCTTCTCGAGCTTGTCGACCTTGAGCGAGCCGACGCCATGCTCGGCCGAGAACGAGCCTTCGAAGGCCTCGACCGCGTCGTAGACCAGGGTGTTGATGCGGTCCTCGTGGTCGCGCAGGAAGGCCTTGTTGTCGCCGCCCTCCGGCGCCTGCACGTTGTAGTGCAGGTTGCCGTCGCCGAGATGGCCGAAGTTCACCAGCCGCACGCCCGGGATCTCGCGCGCCAGCAGCGCGTCGGTCTCGGCCACGAAGGCCGGGATGCGCGACACCGCGATCGAGATGTCGTGCTTGATGTTCAGGCCTTCCTCGGCCTGCGCCAGCGGGATGCTCTCGCGGATGTGCCAGAGCTGGTGTGCCTGTGTGAGGTTTTCGGCGACCACCGCGTCGGTCACGCAGCCGTCCTCGAATGCCGTTTCGAGCAGCGCCTCGAAGCGCGCGCGGGCATGGTCCTCGGACTCGCTGTCGGAGTTCTCGAGCAGCACGCAATAGGGCACGGCCGCATCGTCGATGAACGGCACGCGCAGGGCGGGGAAGTGCTTGGCGACCAGGCTCAGCGCGAAACGGCCCATCACTTCGAAACCGGTCAGGCCGGGGCCGAGCCGCTGGTGCGCCAGGCCGAGCAGCCTGACCGCATGGTCGAGCGAAGGCACTGCCGCCCAGGCCGTGAGCTGGGCGGCCGGCAGCGGATACAGCTTCATGGTCGCGGCAGTGATGATGCCCAGCGTGCCCTCGCTGCCGATCATCAGGTCGCGCAGGTCGTAGCCGGTGTTGTCCTTGCGCAGGCCGCTGGTGCCTTCCCAGACCGCACCTTGCGGCGTCACGACCTCGAGCCCGAGGCAGAGGTCGCGCGTGTTGCCGTAGCGCACGACCTGGGTGCCGCCGGCGTTGGTCGCCAGGTTGCCGCCGATCGTGCAGCTGCCTTCGGCCGCCAGGCTCAGGGGGAACAGGAAGCCGGCGTTGCGCGCCGCTTCCTGCAAGGTCTGCAGCACGCAGCCGGCTTCGACCGTCATCGTGAGGTTGGCGGCGTCGATGTTGCGGATCTGGTTCAGACGCTGCAGGCTCAACAGCACCTGGGTGCCGCTCTCGTCCGGAATCGAGCCGACCGCGAGGCCGGTGTTGCCGCCCTGTGGGACCAGCGTGGTGCCGGCCGCGGCGCAGGCCTTGACCACCTCGGCCACCTGCAGGGTGTTGCCCGGGCGCACCACCGCCAGCGCCTTGCCGCGCGAGCGCTTGCGCCAGTCCTGCTCCCAGGCGCTGAGGTCGCCTTCGGTCAGCACATTCGCCGCGCCGACGATCGAGCGAAGCCTGTCCAGCAAAACGCTCATGGCGTCGCCCCTTCGAGTTTGCGTGCCTGGGCGGCGTTGCGCAGCCGCAGCCGCACATGCCAGGCGCAGGCCGTGAAAAGCGCCAGGCACAACAGGACCTGGATCAGCGCCAGCACCTGGCCGACACCGTTGGTGTCGCTCCAGGCGCGCACCACGCCTTCGGTGAAATAGAGCCAGACCATCAGGCTGACCCAGCGATAGGTATACATGCGGTTCTTGAGCAGGCCAGCCAGCGGCACCACCAGCGGCAGCACCTTGAGCGCCAGCCAGGATCCCCCCGGGCGCAGCGGTGCCAGCCATAGCTCCCAGGCGAGTCCGAGCACGATCAGCCCGACGAGGCTGCCGACGGCGAGCCAGCGGGTGGCGGAAACGGAGGCGGGAGGGAGGTGGGACGCGGTCACGGCAGGTCAGTTCGAACGGGTTGCGCCGGAGCGGCGGAGGACCCGGTGGCATGATACCGGCCATGAATCGCCGGCAACTCTGGAGGGATCTTTCGCGCTTTCCCTGGGGCAACACCGCCGCCGTGCTGGGCGAGCGTTTTCGCGAAGACCGCCTGGGCCTGACGGCCAGCAGCCTGACCTTCACCACCACCATCGCGTTGGTGCCCTTCTTCACCGTGGCGGCGGCGCTGTTCACGGTGTTCCCGATGTTCAGCACGATGCAGGGCCGGGTCCAGCGCTGGCTGATCGACAGCCTGATCCCGGACAACATCGCGCGCCAGGTGCTGGGCTACCTGAACCAGTTCGCGAGCAAGGCCAGCGGCCTGGGCGTGGCCGGGCTGGTGGTGCTGCTGGTGACCGCGGTGGCGCTGATCCTCACGATGGACAAGACGCTCAACAACATCTGGCGGGTGCGCAAGCCGAGGCCGCTGGCCCAGCGGGTGCTGATCTACTGGGCTGTGATCACGCTCGGGCCACCGGTGCTGGCGCTGAGCCTGAGCACCACGGCGGCCTTTTTCTCGGCCTCGCGCGAGGTGGTGGGCGGCGCGATCGTCAAGCTGCTGTTCGACACCTTCGAATTCGTGCTGCTGGCCGGCGGCATGGCGGCGCTCTACCGCTTTGTGCCGAACACCCACGTCAGGTGGTCGCACGCCTGGGCCGGGGGCGTTTTCGTCGCAGTCGCGATCGAGGCCGCGAAGCGCGTGCTGGCCTACTACCTGAGCCTGGTGCCGACCTATTCGGTGCTGTACGGGGCCTTCGCGACCGTGCCGATCCTGCTGGTGTGGATCTACGTGGCCTGGGTCATCGTGTTGTTCGGCGCCGTGATCGCGGCCTACCTGCCCAGCCTGCTGACCGGGGTGGCGCGGCGCGGAGGCGCCGCCGGCTGGCCGCTGCAGCTCGCGGCCGAGGTGCTGCAGTACCTCCACGCCGCCAAGTCCACGCCCGCCAGCGGCCTGGGCGCGGCCGAACTGGTGGCCCGCATGAGGGTCGATGCGCTGCAGCTCGCGCCGGTGCTCGAGACCCTGGTGGCGCTCGACTGGATTGCGCCGCTGGCCGAGGAGCGCGACAACGACGACCCGCGCTTCGTGCTGCTGGCCGACCCCGCCGACTCGCTCGAGCCGCTGCTGCGGGAGCTGCTGATGCCGCAGGCGCCGCCGCTGCGCAGCCTGTGGCACCAAGGCCCATTGGACAGCCTGCGGCTGCAGGATCTGCTGGCGAATCGATAATGGCGCCGGATTCTCCGCCACCCCTCCATTTCCCGACCCTGCCGTGACCGACTTTTCCGTCTCCGCTGTCGACGACCGTCTCTGGGTCGTCTGCCTGTGCGCCGAATGGTGCGGTGCCTGCCGCGAGTACCGTCCGCTGTTCGAACAAGTGGCGCGCGCCCATCCGCAGTTCCGCTTCGCCTGGGTCGACATCGAGGACCACGCGGACATCGCGGACGATTTCGACGTCGAGACCTTTCCGACGCTTC
Organism: Variovorax sp. P1_H12_2; assembly: GCF_056405335.1. Taxonomy (NCBI): domain Bacteria; kingdom Pseudomonadati; phylum Pseudomonadota; class Betaproteobacteria; order Burkholderiales; family Comamonadaceae; genus Variovorax; species Variovorax sp. P1_H12_2. The sequence continues at coordinate 3,603 of NZ_JBFUCI010000211.1, read as the reverse complement.
TGATCGCCAGCGATGCCGGAACCCGCTTCATCGGGCCCTTGCTGCCCCACGCCGAAACCCTGGCGCGCCTGCTCGATGCGCTGCAGCCGGCCCAGGCATCGGCGCCCGAGGTGGCGACCCTGCTCGGCGCGCTCCAGCGCGAGCCGCGGACCTTTTCGGTCGMCTGACCGCCTGAGCCCGGGCCGCCGATGAAAGTCCTTCTCTTCGGCGCAACCGGCATGGTCGGGCAGGGCGTGCTGCGCGAATGCCTGCTGGACCGCGACGTGACCGACGTCGTGTGCGTCGGCCGACGCCCGAGCGGCGAGACGCACCCCAAGCTGCGCGACCTGGTGGTGCCCGATCCGGGCCAGCTTTCGTCGGTGGAAGCCGAGCTGTCCGGCTTCGATGCCTGCTTCTTCTGCCTCGGCGTTTCCTCGGTCGGGATGAGCGAAGACGACTATAAGCGAGTGACTTACGACCTGACGCTCGGGGCGGCGCGCACCCTTGCCCGGCTCAATCCGCAGATGACCTTCGTCTACGTGACAGGCGCCGGCACCGACAGCACGGAGCGCGGGCCTCGCATGTGGGCCCGCGTCAAGGGCGCGACCGAGAACGCGCTGATGCGGCTGCCGTTCAAGGCCGCCTACATGTTCCGCCCGGGCATGATCCAGCCGATGCACGGCGTGCGTTCCAAGACCGCGCTGTACCGATGGGCCTATGTGATCGCGAACCCGTTGTTCGGCTTGGTTCGCCTCTGGGCGCCGAATCGGGTCACGACCAGCGAGCAGGTCGGGCGCGCCATGCTGCTCGCCGCCAAGCGCGGCGCGCCGAGCCCGCTGGTCGAGATGACCGACATCAACGCGCTGCGCTGACGCCGCTCAGACCAGGAAATCGCGCAGCGCGAACAGCACCTCGTCGGGCGCCTCGCCCATCAGCGCGTGACCGGCCTTGACGGTGACGACCTTGGCGCCCGGCGCCTTTTGGGCGAGCGTGCGGGCCGCACGCGGCGGCGTCATCTGGTCGGCCTCGCCGAGCAGGAACAGCACCGGGCACTTCAGCTTCGCCAGCGCCTGTTCGCCGTTGGCGTAGTCGTTGCAGGCCTTGAAGCCGATGTGGAACACATTGGCGTCCGGGTTGCTCGCCAGCACGCGGCGCATCAGGGCCCGCGAACTGCCGTAGAGCCAGGCGCCCGGACCGAGCGGCGGCGCCAGCATCGAATGCGAGAAGGTGTTGACCATCGCGATCGCGCGCTGCGGATCGTTGAGCGCGCCGTCCAGCAGCGCCGGCGACACGGTCATCGGATAKGCGGTGCCGACCAGCGCCAGGTGCGAGACGCGTTCCGGCGCGCGGGCGGCGGTCTCGAGTGCGATCAGCGAGCCGAAGCTGTGGCCGACCAGCGCCGCCTTGGCGACGCCGGCCGCATCGAGCAGCTCGACCACGAAGGCCGCGGCGTCCTCGACCGTGGCGGGCGGCGGGCCCTCGCTGCGGCAGTGGCCCGGTAGGTCGACCGCAAGCACGTTCCAGCCGTGGTTGGCGAACCAGCGGCTCTGCAGGATCCAGACGCTGTGGTCGTTGAGCACGCCGTGGATGAAGACCACGGTCGGCTTGGCGGGGTCGAGCAGCTTGCCGCCGGTGTAGCAGTAGGTGGCGTGGCCGTTGACGAGAAACTCCATCACGCCTCCCGCCGGGCCGCCCCAAGGGCGGCGTGCGCCCCCTCGGGGGGCAGTGAATACATGAAATGATGAGCGTGGGGGTTCATGTCACGCACCTGCCTTTTCCGCGCTCTTCAGCGCGCGCTTGAGGTCGTCGATCAGGTCGGCCGGGTCTTCGAGCCCGATCGACAGCCTGATGGTGCCCTGCGAGATCCCGGCACCCGCCAGCGCCTCGTCGCTCATGCGGAAATGCGTGGTGCTCGCGGGATGGATCACCAGGCTGCGGCAATCGCCCACGTTGGCCAGGTGGCTGAACAGCTTGAGCGCCTCGATGAACTTCTTGCCCTGCTCGCGGTTGCCCTTGAGGTCGAAGCTGAACACCGCACCGGCGCCCTTGGCGCCATGGCGCAGCAGCTTGTTGGCCAGCGCATGGCTGGGGTGCGATTCGAGCAGCGGATGCCCCACGTGCGACACGAAGGGATGCGAAGCCAGGAACTCCACCACCTTCTGCGTGTTGTCGATGTGGCGCTCCATGCGCAGCGGCAGCGTCTCGATGCCCTGCAGGATCAGCCAGGCCGTGTGCGGGCTCATCGAGGCGCCGAAGTCGCGCAGGCCCTCGCGGCGTGCGCGCAGCAGGAAGGCGCCGACCGTGCTCTCCTCGCTGAAGACCATGTTGTGGAAGCCGTCGTAGGCCTGGGTCAGTTCGGCAAACTTGCCCGAGCGTTCCCAGTCGAAGCTGCCGCCGTCGACCACCACGCCGCCGATCACGGTGCCGTGGCCCGAGAGGAACTTGGTAGCCGAGTGATAGACCAGGTCGGCGCCCCAGTCGAAGGGCTTGATCAGGTAGGGCGAGGTCAGCGTGGAATCGACCAGAAGCGGCACCTTGGCCGCGTGCGCGATCTCGCTGACCGCGGGAATGTCGAGCACGTCGAGTCCCGGGTTGCCCACGGTCTCGCCGAACAGCAGCTTGGTCTCGGGCCGGATCGCGGCGCGCCAGCCGTCGAGGTCGCCCGGCTTCACGAAGGTGGTGTCGATGCCGAAGCGGCGCATCGTGTAGTGCAGCAGGTTCTGCGAGCCGCCGTACAGCGCGGTGCTGGCGACGATGTGCGAGCCGGCACCCATCAGCGTCGCGATCGACAGGTGCAGTGCCGCCTGGCCGCTGGCGGTGGCGATCGCGCCGATGCCGCCTTCAAGCGCCGCCACGCGCTGCTCGAGCACGGCGTTGGTCGGGTTGCTGATGCGCGAGTAGACGTGGCCGGCGCGCTCGAGGTTGAACAGCGCCGCGGCATGGTCGCTGGATTCGAAGACGAAGGAGGTGGTGAGATGGATCGGCACCGCCCGCGCGCCGGTGGCGGGGTCGGGTGCGGCGCCGGCATGCAATGCCAGCGTGTCGAAGCCGGGGTCGGAGTAGCCGGACATGAGCGCCTTTCGAGATCGTTTCTGCAATGCCCCGTTACGCGTGCATCCTGCACGGCGAAATCGCGGGGTCGGTGGACGGGCGGCCATTGTGGGCTATATTCAAATCGGCACGCCGCCGAGCAAGTGAGGAGCAATTACATGAAAGTCAGCGACATCCTGCGAGTGAAGGGCAACACGCTCTTCACGGTCACGCCCGACGAGCCCCTGGCTAGCGCGGTCGACGTCATGGCCGACAAGGACATCGGCTCGCTGGTGGTCATGGAGCACGGCGACCTGGTCGGCATGCTCACCTTCCGCGAAGTGATCGTCGCCATCGTCGCCAACGGCGGCCAGGTCGGCGGAACCCTGGTGCGCAAGGCGATGGACGACCATCCCGTGACCTGCACCCTCGAAACCGACCTCGACGAGATCCGCCGCATCATGCTCGAGCGCCACGCGCGCTACATGCCCGTGATGGACAAGCGCATGCTGATGGGCGTGATCAGCTTCTACGACGTCGCCAAGGCGGTGGTCGACAGCCAGAACTTCGAGAACAAGATGCTCAAGGCCTACA
>NZ_JBFUCI010000210.1:0-10694 GCF_056405335.1 Variovorax sp. P1_H12_2 | reverse complement strand
CCATATAACTTTCGGTGTCCAGACGCTGCGCGAGTTCGCGCAGCCGGTTGCTGTTGGAACTGGTCGGGCTGCCGACCACGATGACCAGGTCGACCTGTGGGCTCAGCAGCTTCACGGCATCCTGCCGGTTCTGCGTCGCATAGCAGATGTCCTGCTGCTTGGGCTCGCGCACGCTCGGGAAGCGCGCGCGCACCGCGGCCGAGATCTCGGCCGCATCGTCCACCGAGAGCGTGGTCWGCGTGACCACCGCGAGCTTCTCGGTCTGCGCCGGCGCGACCTGCGCCACGTCCGCCACGTCTTCCACGAGATGGATGCCGCTGGACAACTGCCCCATCGTGCCTTCGACCTCGGGATGCCCCTTGTGGCCGATCATGATGAACTCGTAGCCTTCCTTGGCGAGCTTCGCCACCTCGACGTGGACCTTCGTCACCAGCGGGCAGGTGGCGTCGAACACCTCGAAGCCGCGTTCCCGCGCCTCGGCCTGCACGGCCTTGCTGACGCCATGGGCGCTGAACACCAGCGTGGCGCCCGGCGGCACGTCGGCGAGGTCCTCGATGAAGACCGCACCCTTGGACTTGAGCTCGTTGACCACGTAGGTGTTGTGCACGATCTCGTGGCGCACGTAGATCGGCGCGCCGAACTTGGCGATGGCGCGCTCGACGATCTCGATCGCGCGGTCGACGCCGGCACAGAAGCCGCGCGGCTCGGCCAGGATGACCTCTTCGATCGCGCTCACAGCACGCCGATCAGCTTGACCTCGAAGGTCACGGGCTGACCTGCGAGCGGATGGTTGAAGTCGAAGCGCACGGCGGTCTCGTTCGACTCGACGACCGCGCCCGCGTAGCTGCCGGTGCCGTCGGGCGTGGGGAACTGCACGACATCGCCGACCGCGTACTGTTCGTCGGGGTCGCCGATCTGGATCAGCAGCTTGCGCGCGACCCATTGCTGCATCTCGGGGTTGCGTTCGCCGAAGGCTTCTCCCGACGGCAGCTCGAAGGTGGCGTGCGCGCCCTCCTCCAGGCCGATCAGGCGCAGTTCCACCGCCGGCGAGAGCTCGCCGGTGCCCAGCGACAGGGTGGCGGGCTTGTCCTGGAAGGTGTTGATGATGTCGCCCGCGGGGCCGGCCAGCCGGTAGTGCAGCGTGAGAAAGGAGCCGGCAGCGACGGCAGCGGCGGTGGAGGTCGATGACAAGGTGAGAGCCCGATAGACTGGGGCCCTTATTTTAGGGAGTGGGGGCAGAGCCCCTGGTGCGCCATGTCTTTCAAGGACCTGCCGGCCGGCGCGCGGCCGCGCGAGAAGCTCATGGCGCTCGGCCCCGCTGCGCTGGCCGACTCCGAACTGCTGGCCTTGCTGCTGCGCACCGGCATGCCCGGCAAGAACGTCCTGCAGCTCTCGCAGGAGCTGCTGGACCGCTTCGGAGGGCTGGCCGGCCTGCTCGAGGCCGACCTCGATGCCCTGAAGACCATCAAGGGCCTGGGCGGCAGCGCCAAGCGCGCCGAACTGGCGGCGGTGCTCGAACTGGCGCGCCGCGCCCTGGCGGAGCAGCTCAAGGCCGGCGCCGTCTTCGATTCCCCCGGCGCGGTGGGGCACTACCTGCAGCTCCACCTGGCGGCCCGGCCACACGAGGTCTTCGCCGCCCTCTTCCTCGACGCCCAGCACCGCCTGATCGCGATGGAGGAGCTGTTTCGCGGCACCCTGACGCAAACCAGCGTCTATCCACGCGAGGTGGTCACGCGGGCGCTGCACCACCACGCCGCCGCCGTGGTGCTGGCGCACAACCACCCGTTATGTTGATTTTGAGGGTGTCAACACGGGGAGCCTGTGACCCCGTATTCGTCTATTTCAGTATTGAAACCAGCTTGGGCTTGGCGTTTCGGCGCAGGTCGGCGAGTTCGCGTTCCCGGCGCCGCAGCAGTGAGCTGGTCTCCTGCCAAGCCGCGAAATAGTGGTCGACCAGAGCCGCGAGCTTGACCACGTGCTGGTGCAGGTCTTCGTTCTCATCGCGCAGTTGCTGCAAGGCACGACTGGCCGGACCCGGATCACGGTGGCGCTGCCGCTGCAGCTTGTGCAACGCGTGCAGGATGTCAGGGTGGTAGCGGTATAGCGCATTGCGCGAAACGCCAGCGAGTTCACACAGCGCCGAGGCGGTCGGTGCTTCGGGCGTGCTGAGCGCGGCCAGTTGGGCCAGCGCATCGCGAAGTCGTTGCGCGGGCGGCCTGCCGGTGGCGTCAGCGGTGGATGCGCTCGCCATGCTTGCCCTCCTTGCTCACTTCATCGATCGCGCGGATCAGCGAGCGCGCCTCGTCGAGACGCTCGCGCACGATGCGCAACGTCTGCAGCGGCAACGCCGGTTCGTTGAGCAACTCTTCGTGCCGATGGACCTGCTCGACCCAATAGGGCCGATGCTGGGTGGACACGGCGAAGTTCCTGCAGCGCGAGCAGGTCGAGGGCTCACGCCGCGCCGGGTTGGGGCCGATGGCGTTGCCCAGACAAGCGCTGTGCTCTTCCCTGTAGACGCAGAATCCCCAGTCGCACACGCCGAGCACGAGCCCGGCATCCACCAGCAAGCGCGCGTAGCTCTTGATGTCCTGCTTGAGCCGCGCGCCCCGGAAGCGCGGGCGCCTGGCCACGATCTCGGCGCCGGCGTGTCCGCCCAGGCCGGGTGCGGCGAGCATGTGTTCCCAGGCCGCGGCCGACTGTTCGAGGATCCCGGACTCGATCTCCTGATTGAGACGGTAGTCCGAGCCGCTGTAGCCGTGGTCGGTGATGGCGCGTTCGCGGTGACCGAGATGCTCGGCCAGCGCGAACAAGGCGGAGCCATCGCGCAGCGCCGCGAAGCGGGCGAAGGTCTTGCGGCCCTGGTGCGTCGTGAGCCGCCAGGGCTTGCCCTGATGCAGAGGTAGACCAAGCCATGCGGCGAAGCGCTGCAGCAGAAAGCGCATGCGCATGGCCGATGGAACGACCAGCGGACCGGGGCAAACCTTCTGCCACTCGGTTGCGCCAGAACTCTGACGGCGGCGCAGCCACAACTGGGCGCGCCCTGCCTGAGCGCGATGCCCGGCGGATAGCGCCTCGAGAACCGAGATGGCGTGGACCGCGGGCGGGGGCGCCACCCACTCGTGAGGTCGGCCGTTGTACTCGGCCTGACGCTTGAAGATGGCGCCGACGATCACGAGGATCGCATCATCGGTGGTGCCGTCGCCACGCTGCTGCACGCAGCCGGCATCCAGGTGCAGGATCTCGCTTGCCCTGGGCCCCACCAGGTAGGAGATGACCACGAAGCACGCGGCGTAGAGCATGTCGATCAGTTGAGCGAGGTCGTCGACCGTACGGACCGGCTGCGCAGTGCCGGGCAGTTCGATGCCTGCCTGCTGCAACGCCCGTGTCGCCGCATTGGTGCGGGCGTTGACGCCGTAGCCGCGTCGGGTGGCCGAGGCCATCGCTTCAGCGTAGACCTGCCTGGCCCGCAGGATGTGAGGGGCGCCATCGACCAGCAGATTGATGGCTCCCTGGACCAGGGCAACGGCGACGCCATCCGGGGTATAGGGCCAGCGCCGAATCTGGGCGTCGCGCACGCCGGCGACCTCGCCGTGGCTGCGCCCCGGGAAGGGATCGATGCGCAGCCCGTCGTCGAGTTCGTCGCGAAACCGATGGAGGTAGGTGAACAGGTAGAGGTACTTCTGCACCGTTGCGGGGGCGAGCGCGGCGCGCCCGATGCCGGGACGCTCTGTGAGCGAACGCTGGAACTGCAGCAGCGCCGTGGCGTCGAGATCGGCAAAGCGCGCGAAGCCCGTCTGATCCATCCAGCGCAGGAGCTCGCGCAGGTACACGAAATAGCCGGCAACTGTGCTTGCGCGCTGCGCCAGGCCCGTGCTCAGCGAGCGGCTGCGGATGAGCGCGATGAGCTGCCTGCTGCTCTCCAGCTGCGGCGCATACCGGTCGTCGGTGAAACACCTCCCGCTCGGGAGCGTGAAGTTCCAGTGCAGTCGCACGGGGCTGGCTTCTTCGAGGGTATTGGTGGGCTTGAAAACCCAGACCGTGTCGCGCCAGGTCGAGTCGAGCAGGAACCATGCGTGATCGATGGGTGCGGGCTGCGCCGCGCGTGCACCCCGCACCTCGGGGACTTGGCTGGTGGATCGGGAAACGCGCATCGCTGCACCTCATCGCAGATCGGGTAACGGCGGCAACTGTGCCACCAGGGGCGCAGCGGCAGCGAGTTCGCCCGCGGCGAAGCGCGCAAGGATGTCCTCCTCCAGGATGCGCAACTGCGGGGCATAGAGCGACTGCCAGCGAGCCGGGTGCAGCGCCCTGGCGGCCTCGCGCAGGTGATCGCGTGCCTGCAGCAGCCGGGCCACCGTTGCAGGGTCAGGCGTGATGATGGCGTTGGGGCAGGTGAAGCAGCCCATGAAGTGGGTGCACAACTCACCGCGAGGTGTGCCGGGGGCCGCACCTGCAAACGGGTCCGTGCAACCGAAGCCGAACATCGACACGACCTCCCCGGGCGGAACGATTGAGCCGCTGCCGTTCGAGGCAGCAGGCTTGGCTGTGCCGATCGAGCGAGCTTGCTCGATATGCCCGATGAAGGCGCTCTGCAAGGCAGCGATGCGTGCGCGATGTTGCGCGTCGACTTCAGGCGTCTGGACGTAGCGCACGGTGGTGGCCAGGTGCGCGTGGTTGGCGACGGCGCTGACGCGGCGCAGGTCGCCCGAGGCACGATAGAAGCTCGCGAGGACGCCGGGGCGGATCGACACGAGAGAGAACCTCGGCAGGCCGTGGCGCTCGCAGAAGGACTTGAGCATGTGCTTGACGGCACCGCTGGACAACGCCGTCACTGCGCGCATGCCCTTGTACAGGAACAGCCGTTCGCGCAGCGCGACCGGCGCGAGCGGTCGCAGCCGTGCGTTCCACTCGACGATCTCCTTCACCAGCGCGGGCGGTTCGAGATGATCATTGCTGTTGAACGTGCGCCGCTGGATGCTGTTGGCGCGAGCCTTGAACCACACGAGCGCCTGACGATCGTCCAGCAGCGGCAAGGATTGCAGGCAGTCTCGCTCGAGTTCGGCGATGGGGTCGGGGTTGCCGGCCGCATGGATCAGGATGGCGAGGTAGTACGGCAGCAGCGATTCGGCGCGCGGGTACAGACAGCGCTCGACCTGCTTCAAGCCGCCGAGCCGGCTCAACGTTCTGTTGACCGGGTGCCGCCCTGCGCGTGACAGATCGCGTGCCGTGGGGACGATGCCACCGCAATGCCGATCGACATGTTGCAGCAGCCAGCCAAGAGTGCCTGTCTTGCCGCTGTCGGTGAGCCGCTGGGCGCGGGCCGCCGCGCGGGCAGCGCGTATCTGTGTGATGTCTGCCTCGCATGCCCTCAGGATCGCGCGCAGTTCGTGCGCCGGCATCTTGGTGCGCGCTGGCGTGTCGCGATTCCTCCACGGGAACGGGTTGAAGGGGTACTCGATGCTGGCGATGACTCCGGGGCGGCAGCGTTCGAGCCATTGCAGCAGCTTGCGCAGCGCCGTGTACGCGCCTGCCCGGCTCGACTTGGCCCAGGGCTGGCCGCCCGGCCTGCGCTGCGCGTTGAGCCACTCGACATAGCGCACGAGCAGGTCGCGATGCAGGTCGGCCAGTCCCGCGAGCGCACCCGACTCGCAGGCGAACCGGTCGAAGGTCTTGATATGGAACCAATGCGTATGGATGCAGCGCTCGGACTGGATACCGACGTGGCTCCAGAAGGCCTCGGCCAGAGCGAGGCGCACGTCCTCGGGCAGGCACAGCGAGGTGAAGTCGACGACAGTGTTGCGCACCCGCCGTGGTGCGTCGTGCCGCACGGGCTGCATCCCCTTGGGTACAGCGGCCGTGGCCTTGCCCGGCAGCACCCGAGGCATCGGTTGACGGCGTGCGCCCATGATCACTGCGTCCCGGACAACAAGGTGTCCAGGACCTCCTTGAGTGCGCAGGCGTCGACAGCGATGGCGCGCAGATACCGGTCGGTGGTCTCGATGCGTTCGTGACCCATCAGCACCTTTACCACGAGCAGCGGGTTGATCGCGGCGCCCTCGCTGGCGAGCCGTTCGAGGCGAGCCAGCAGCATGCAGGCGAAGGTCGCCCGCATCAGATGCGTGGTCGCCTTGAACCCGCATGCCTGGCCAGCTTGGCTGATCACGCGCTGATACGCGTTCTTGCCGGCGGGTGCGCCGCGGGCGTTGATGAACAACGCCGTGTGCTCGACAGGCCGGCCCTTGCGCCGGGCGCGCTGCAGCCAGGCGTGACGGTGACCGCAGAGGTAGCCTGCCGTCTCGTCGAGCAGACTTGCCGGTGCGATCACGTAGCCGGGCTTGCGTCCCTTGCGCGTCACATCGATCGTGTGATGCGACGCCGCTGACGGTTGATGCCTTGTGACGTCCTTGACGCTGAGCCGCAGCAGCTCACTGACCCGAAGGCCCGTGTAGAGCTGCCAGCGCGCCATCAAGTCGTACGGCGGCGCCAGCGTGGCCAGGAGTTCGCGCGCCTGAGCGGATGTGAGGGGACGCGGCAGCGGCTCGAACTGGCGCAGCACGAAGAGACTGTGGTCGGTCGCCTGCGTGGTGTCGGCGCGGGCCGGCTGCGGGTGTCTCGCCACGGCGAAGTTGCGTGGCCTGCCCACCAGGGGCGAGGCGGCCAGCCAATGCATCCGCACGGCCCACTCGTAGAACCTCAGCACTCCGCGCACGCGGTGGTTGATGGTCGAGATGCGGTAGGGCCGGCCTGTGTGAGCGCTGGGCTGCAGCATCATGCGGTTGCGGTAGGCCACCAGGTCCACCGCATCGGCATCGGCCCAGCCGATGGCGTTCTGTTCGAGCGTCTCGAACCAGTCGTAGAGGATCTCGGCATAGGTCCTGAGCGTGTCGGCCGTGTGCGCGCGTTGCACGCCGTGCTCATGAAGGAAGGCCACCGCCGGCTCGATGAGTTGCCACTGCGCCGTGAAGAGCAGCGGAAACCCCGCGGGCCTTGGCTCGCGCAGCCCGATGGAATGCGCCTGCGTTGCAGCCGGCAGCAGTCGCTCGCTCACTTCGCACGGGATCGGCAGTGATGCCTTACGGATGATCTGGACCATGCCGGCCTGCCGCGTTGGTCAGGTGCTTCACCGCATCCACGAACGACAGGCCGAGGACGTGCATCGCCAGGTCGATGGCGCCGCCACCGCCGAGCCGCACTCGCGTGTCGTACCACTTGGCTCCGGTGGTCAGGATCTCGAACTCGCCGCGCGCGGTGGACACGTGCCACCGACGGCTGTGGTCGTCCTTGACAGGCACATACGTCGGGTCAAGCCTGGCGTGCGTCGTCAGCAGCGCCAGGGCGTCGCCGGCCGGCATCTCGCGAAGCCGTGTCAACGTGGCTGCACTGAATGATCTGCGCGCTACCATCACCGCGACCCCCACAGGACTTGCCGAAAAAAATGCGGCGCGCCGGGCTACTCGCCTCTGAAAGAGGCTTGGGCTGCTCGGGCAGTTCCCAGTGTTCAGCGACTCGTCAGATCAAGCAACCGTGTTGACACTCTCGAATGCAACCTAACACCCGAGCGGCTCGGTAGAACCCTCGCGCGCCGATCAGTCGCTCACCCAGACGCTCAAGGCCGCGCTCGCGCTGGTCGACGTGCGCGTGCTCGACCACGTGATCGTGGCCCGGGGCAGCACCCTCTCGATGGCGGAGCGCGGCCTGGTCTGAGCAAAACTTCTCTCTCATCCGCGAATCAGAAACGAAATGTAAAAATCGCCTGATCTGCCGACAATGCCGAGACCGAAAGATGCAAAGGTGCCCGTGGAAGACATATTGATCGTCGACGACGACCCGTCCGTCCGAAAACGCCTGGAACGCGTGGCCGTCCAGGCCGCCCCCCAGGCTCGCTGTGCCATGGCGGGCTCGCTGGCCGAGGCGCGAGAGCAGCTGGCGCAGGGCAGCTTCGACCTGGCCCTGCTCGACATCGGGCTGCCCGACGGCAGCGGCCTCGACCTGTTGCCCTGGATGCAGGCCCATGCGCCGGCGGTCGACGCCGTGGTGGTCTCCAGCCTCGGCGACGATGCCACCGTGCTGCAGGCGATCCGCGGCGGCGCCGTGGGCTACCTGCTGAAGAATGGCAGCGACGTCGAGCTCGAGCTGTCGCTGGGCAGCATGCAGCGAGGCGGCGCGCCCATCGACCCGGTGATCGCGCGGCGCATCCTGCAGCTGATGGCCGCGCCGCAAACCGATGCGCCTCCACTTGCTAACATGCACACGGCGCCGGCGACCTCGGCCCCTGCCGAGCTGAGCGCGCGCGAGATGGAAGTGCTGCAGCTGGTGGCGCAGGGCCACAGCAATCGCGAGATCGCCCGCAGCCTCTCCCTGTCCATCAACACGGTCGAATGCCACGCCAAGAACATCTACCGCAAGCTCGCGGTGCGGTCACGCGCTGGCGCGGTCTACCACGCGCGGGTGCAGGGCTTGCTGCCCTGATCCGCGCAGCGGCGCTGCTGCTGGCCTGCCTCTGGTTCGCCAGCACCGCCCATGCCGATGGCACCGGCGTTGCGGCACGCGGCTTCGAAGGCATCGAGGCCGTGCGGACCGACTGGAACGCCAAGTCGCCGCCCGTCGACGGCTGGACCCCGGCGAGCCTGCCTGACAGCTGGTCGGCGCGCTGGCCGGCGTTCGACGGCGTCGTCTGGTATCGCCTGCGCTGGTCCGAAGCCGCCGATCCGCTCGCGCTGCGTCCGCTCGGCCTGCTGATCGAGTACGTCAACATGGCCGGCGCCTTCTACCTCAACGGCAGCCTGATCGGCGGCGACACCCAGCTCGTCGAACCCCTGTCCCGCTCCTGGAACCTGCCGCGCTACTGGATGGTCGACGCCCCGCTGCTGCGGCCGGGTCCCAACGAGCTGCTGGTGCGCGTGTCGGGCCTGGCCGCCTATCAGCCGGGCCTGGGCTCCGTGACGCTCGACGCGACGGGGCCGCTCAAGGCCGCCTTCCGCGAATCGACCCTGACGCGGCGCACGCTGTCGATGCTGGGCCTCGGGCTCACGCTGGTGATGGGCGTGTTCTACGGCATGCTCTGGCTGCTGCGCCGCAGCGAGCGCTCCTACGGCTGGTTCAGCCTCTTCTCGCTGCTGTGGGTGCCCTACGCGTACAACTACGTGGCGCTCACGACCTGGCCCTTCGCCAGCACCGAGGCTTTCCAGCGCGCCAACCACATCGCGCTGCTGGCCAGCATCGCCTGCTTCGTCATGTTCGCGCTGCATTTCTGCGAACTCGCGCGGCCGCGGCGGCAACGGGCGGTCCTGCTGGTTGCCGGCGCCGGTCTGGCGACGCAGCTGCTGGCGCCCTCGGCGATGCTCGAGCCGGTGCGCGACATCACCGTGCTGGCCGTGCTGGGCGCCTATTTCGCCGGCTGCGCGATCATTGTCAGGCACGCCTTCGCCTCGCGGCGACTCGAGGTCGCGGTGCTGGCGGTGTGCCTGCTGCTGCCGGTGGCGGCCGGCGTCCACGACACGCTGGTGTTCCTCGAATGGCTGCCGGGCACCCGCTACTACGCCGCACTGTCGTCGAGCGCGACCCTGCTGGGCATCTCGTTCGCCCTGACCTGGCGCATGGTCAAGGGCATGCGGCTGGTGGAGCACTTCAACGCCGAGCTGCGGCAGCGCGTGGACGAGGCCACGCAGCGACTGGCCGACGGCCTCAGCCGCCAGCATGCGGCCGAACTGGTCCAGACCCGGCTGACCGAACGCCTGAGCCTCGTGCGCGACCTGCACGACGGCCTCGGCATGACCCTCAGCAGCCACATCCATACGCTGGGAAACCGGGACGCCGCCGACGACGGCATCGCACTGTGGGCGCTCAAGGAAGTCAATGACGATCTGCGCCTGATCATCGAGAGCTCGGCCTTCGACGACACCGACGAGCTGGCCGAGCGGCTGGTGCCGCTGCGCCACCGCAGCACCCGCTTGCTGGAAGCCGCCGGCATCGAATGCAGCTGGCAGCTCGAACGCCTCCAAAGCTGCCGGCTCGGCGGCAAGCGCAACCTGGATTTCCTGCGCGTGCTGCAGGAAGGCCTGGCCAACGTGCTCAAGCACAGCGACGCCAGCCGGGTCGACGTGCGCATCGAAACCGCCGACGGGCAGCTGCGGCTCGCGATCCACGACAATGGCAAGGGCTTCGCAGCCGATGCCGCATCGCATCCGGCCGGCAGCATGGGCCTGCAGAACATGCGAACGCGTGCCGCCCGCCTGGATGGCAGCCTCGAGATTCGTTCCAGCGCCTCGGGAACCACGCTGGCGTTGCGCTGCCCCATCGATTCCGCGGTCACCGCCTGAGCCCGATTCCGTCGACCACCCCATGCCCGCCAAACCCCACAGCCTCAAGAGCCTCGCCGACCTCAAGCAGGTGCAGCGCGCGCTCGCCGAGCAGCGCGAGCGCGCGGCCGCCGAAGCCGCCGCGCTGGCCGCCGCGCGGAAACGACGGCTGGCCGAGCAGGACCTGTTCGCGCGCGCCATCGGAGCCACCCAGCCGCTGCGCAAGGCCGCCGCGGTGCCCTTGGCGCCCGAGCCGCCGGCGCCGATTCCGATCCAGCAGCAGCTCGACGATCAGCGCGTGCTGCGCGAATCGCTGTCCGACGAGTTCGACGTCAGCACCCTGCTCGACGCCGACGATGCGATGAGCTTCCGGCGGCCGGGCATCCACACCGACGT
>NZ_JBFUCI010000209.1:0-10742 GCF_056405335.1 Variovorax sp. P1_H12_2 | reverse complement strand
GCGCAGCAGGTTTTCCACCGCCGTCGTCGAGGCGGCGTCCAGGGCGGCGGTGGGCTCGTCCAGCAACAGCACCGCGGGCTGGAGCGAAAGCGAACGCAGCAGCGCCAGCCTTTGACGCTCGCCGGTCGACAAGCGAGCGACCTCGGCATCGAGGATGGCCTCCGGCAGGCCGAGTTCGCCCAGCATGGCACGGGCGGCGTCGACCTTGTCCGAGGCGAAATGCGCGGCCACCGTGGGCGCCCACCAGGCCGGCTCCGCGGCCTGGTACACCACCTGCCGCCGCCATTCGGGCGCGCTCCAGGCGTTTCGCTGGCGGCCATGCAGGCAGACCGTTCCGGTGCCGGGGTCGAGGTCGGCGATCAGCCGCATGAGGAGGCTCTTGCCCGAGCCCGAAGGTCCCATGAGCGACACGCATTCGCCGCGTCCGATGTCGAGATCGAAGGGCCCGCCGTGCACGGAGCGCAGGCCGCGCAGGCCCAGCAGCACGACGGCGGTGGCGCTGGTCATGCGGGTGCTTGCGCGAGGCTGGCCTATTTCGGGCATGCAGCGATCATCGGCCATTTCCGTCGGGGCCAATATGGCGCACATGGCGCCCCGCCGCTACGCCGCGGGCTCGACCATTTCCGACGAAATGCGGACCGGCCTTGAACTGCGACTGCGAAGACGATGCGCGCCTGCTGACGATCTTCTCGCCCCATGCAGAGGGCGTGCCCCAGATGCCCCCCCGGTGCCGTGTGCGGTTGCAGGGCCCGGTCGCCGTGATCCCCTCATAGGCACTGCATGAGCGAGCGCCCCGACCTCGATGAGTCGGCGTGCTGGATGCATTGCAGGACCACTACGTGGTGCTGTGCCTGCCCAATGGATTGCCCAATCCCGATCGCGGGATGTCGATAGGGCTCGTTCGAAGAGTGCTAAAACCCTCGGCGGTAAGGTCATCAGGACGGACGGGTGGCGCAGCAGCTCAGCCAGGCCCAGGCGTGGGTCGATATCCGCGCGCCGGGGTCGCTACATCCGTAATTTGGACAACCCCACGAACGCAGACACAATCGCGCGTCCGAACTCGGACGCATCAATGAAAACAACAAACTCGATGTCTGCAAGAAGTCCCATGCGCAGGGGTGCGCAGGCGGTGGTTCTGGGCGCCAGCTTCGCCCTGGCCGCTTGCGCCGGCGCCGGCGGCGGCGACGGCGGGGTGGTGTTCGTGCCCGCACCGGCGAATGCCGGCCCGGCCGGGGGTGGGTCGCAGTCGCCTTCGGAGACCTACGCGACCCCCATTCCGGCAGGGCAGATCGATGCCGCCGTGGCCAAGCTGGACGAACTGGCGGCCGACATCATGCGCCGATCGAACATTCCGGGCATGGCGGTGGCCGTGGTGAAGGACGGCAGGACGGTCTATGCCAAGGGCTTCGGAGTGCGCCGGATCGGCTCGCCCGAACGGGTCGATGCGGACACCGTGTTCCAACTCGCATCGATGTCGAAGCCGATCGGCGCGACCGTGGTGGCCGGGCTCGTGGGCAAGGAGACGGTGTCCTGGGACACGCCCGTCGCGACCCAGCTGCCCGGGTTCGCGCTGTCGGACGACTGGACCACGCAGCACGTGACGATCGGCGACTTCTACGCCCATCGCTCCGGCCTTGGGCCGCACGTCGGCGATCACCTCGAGGACCTCGGCTACGACCGCCAGCAGGTGCTGCAGCGCCTGCGCTATGTGTCGCTGCAGCCCTTTCGGACCACGTACACCTATACGAATTTCGGCCTGACGGCCGGGGCCGAGGCCGCGGCTACGGCGGCCGGGCTCGATTGGGCGACGCTGTCCGAGCGCACGCTCTACCAGCCGCTCGGCATGACGTCCACGAGTTCCCGCTTCGCCGATTTCATGCAGCGCGGCAACCGGGCCTCGGGCCATGTGAAGCGCGATGGAAGCTACCAGGCGCTGTACCAGCGCCGGCCCGATGCGCAGTCGCCGGCGGGCGGTGTCAGCTCCAGCGTCAACGATGTCGCGCACTGGATGTCGCTGGTCCTGCAGAACGGGTCGTACGAGGGACGCCCGGTGGTCAAGGCAGAGGCCCTGCTGCCCGCGATCAGCGCGCAGATCGTGTCCTCGCCGTCCACCAGTGCGTCGGCGCGCGCGGGCTTCTATGGCTACGGCTTCAATGTCGGCACCTCGCCCTCCGGGCGCGTCAAGCTTGGCCATTCGGGCGCCTTCCTGCTCGGCGCGGGCACGGCCTTCTCGATGATCCCGTCGGCGGGGGTCGCGATCGTCACGCTCACCAACGCGGCGCCCGTGGGGGCCGCCGAGGCCTTGAACGCCGCCTTCGACGACCTGGTCGAGTTCGGCCAGGTCTCGCGCGACTGGTACGTCGCCTACGGGGCCAGGATGGCGGAACTGTATGCCCTCGACGGCTCGCTGGTCGGCCAGCAGCCGGCGGCCCAGCCCGTGGCCCCCCTGGGCAGCAACGCCTACACCGGCACCTATGCCAACAACTACTACGGCCGCGCGGTGGTGGAAGCCAACGGCGGCGGCCTGGTCCTGAAGATGGGGCCGGCGGGCGCCAGGACCTTCACGCTGCGGCACTGGAACGGCAACACCTTCGTCTTCGATCTGTTCGGAGAGAACGCCGAGCCAGGATCGCTCTCCAGAATCGATTTCAGGCCCGGCGTCTCGGGGCTGTCGGAGAGCCTGCAGATCGAGTACTACGCCCAGGACATCGCGCGCGGGGTGTTCACGAAAACGCCCTAGCCCGTTCCATCCGGTCCGGTGGACTCTCGAAGATTTTTGGAGGAATGAAGATGCTCAGTTTTGCAGTTCGCAGCAGCTTGCTGCTGGCCTTGACGGTCCTGGCCGGTTGCGGTGGATCCAACGGAGGCTATCCGTTGCTCGCCACCGTGCCCCAAGGGGTCGCGGCGCCTTGCGCCACGGCCTTCGACGGCGTGAGCGGCGGCAGCGCGAAGAGCCTTCTTCTTTCCAAGGATGAAGGCGATACGGTCCCGCTCTCGTCCTGCACGTTCGACGCGAAGCGCAACGTGACCATCGGCGGCGACGGCGGCTGCGGGCCGCGCGTGGTCATCGACCAGTCGTTCACCGACAAGGACAAGAACGCGCTCGGCAAGATCACGATCGCGGCCAACGGCAAGCTCGCGGTGCCGCACATCATTCCCGGCGGCACGCTCGAGGTCGAGACCGCCGGCATCCTCGTGGCGGGCACGTTGTCGATCGGCACCGAGAGCTGCCCGGTGGGCAACGACGGCGATCCCCAAGGCCGCGTGAAAGTCACCTTCACGGGCTCCCAGATCCCCTCGGACCCGGCGATCGACAGCGGCTCCGACAAGGGCATCGAAGTGCGAATGGGCGGCATCCTGCGCCTGTACGGCGCCAAGGGCGCGGCGCCCAAGGGTGTCAGCTGGACGCATCTGAGCCGTCCCGCCGGCCCCATCCGCTACCAGGCGGCCGACAAGGGCATCGGCGCGCCCGTGGCCGCGAGCGGCGAACGCCGGCTGTACCTGGCGGCCGACGTGCGCAAGGGCGACGGCGGCGGATGGCAGGCGGGCGACTGGATCGTGGTCGCGACCTCGAGCTTCAGCCCCTTCGAGTCGGAGTTCGTGCAGATCGCATCGGTCGAGGCCGCGGGCAGCGGCAGCCTGCTGACGCTGGCGCAGCCGCTGCGCCACTACCACTTCGGCGGTGCCGATCCGGGCCTGCCCTCCGAGGCCAACTACGGCGCCGACGCCAGCACCAACTATGGCGTCGACGAGCGCAGCGAGGTGGGGCTGATCAGCCGCAGCATCAGCTTCAGCGCGCGCACGCCGGCCACCGCGAGCGCGGATGCCAAGGACCAGAACGCCCATTGGGGCGGGGAGATCCGCATCCTGGCCGGCTTCGCCGAGGCCAAGATCCAGGGCGTGGAACTCGAGAAGTTCGGTAAGRCACGCCTGGGCAGCTATCCGATCCACTTCCACATGACCGGCCAGGCCGGGCCCCACCTGGTCGACAGCAACAGCATCCACCACAGCTACAACAAGTGCGTGACGGTGCACATGAGCCAGGGCGTGGCGATCACCAACAACGTCTGCGCGCGCGCCGTCGGCCACCTCTTCTACCAGGAGCTGGCCCAGGAGCAGGGCGGCAGCTTCATCGGCAACCTGGGCATCGGCGCGATGAGCCATCACTTCGGCATCGACGAAGCGAAGGTGCCGAGGACCGACGACGAGGAAAAACTCGTGAAGAACTGGTGGGAAGGCGACAACCTGGTCAAGGTCGCGGGCCACGAGTACGACAGCCTCAACGTGCCGAACACGGACAGTCAGGCCAACCCCATGCACGGCAGCTGCTACAAGGCGGACCCCGGAGTGCCGGGCGCGCTGGTGTTCGCGCAGGAAGCCCCTTGCGCGCCCGACTCGAAGTTGATGTACGTCGAGCAGTCGAGCGGCTTCTGGATCGGCAACCCCGGCACCCGGATCGAGGGCAATTCGATCGCCGGCTGCCAGGGCACCGGCAAGGCCTACTGGTACGTGCCGCCCGCGACGGGCAAGCAGCGCTTCGAGCGCCTGGGCTCCTTCCTGAACAACCGGGCGCATGGCTGCTTCGACGGCCTGTTCGGCGAGGAGGAATTGCCGGTGAAGTCAGGCCAGATGTTCCCCACCGCCGACGGCACGGACTCGGGGCAGAACGTGATCTCGCACTTCAAGGGCTTCACGGCCACGCGCATCCGCAACCGGGGCGTCTGGGTGCGGCCGATGTGGAACGCGGTCGAGACCGGGCGCTTCGCGACCAACCGGGAATCGGTGACGCTGGTGAGCTCGGGCGGCCCCGACGGCAACGGGCCCGGCGTGTGGTCGCTGCTGAAGGACTCGGTGATGGTGGGCATGAGCACCAACAACGTCGACCGCTGGGGACCCTGCCCGCCGACCAGCGGGGACGGCTACGGCTGCGTCGACCGCAACCCGCGGGCCAACGAGATCATGGACAAGGGCTACCCGTCGCCGCGCTGGAATTCGGCCGGCTACATGATCTACGACGGACCGGTGCGGGTGATCCGCAACCACTTCGTGAACTTCCGCAAGGACATCACGGATTCCCTTACGGTGGAGGATCGCACGGCGCTGAAGCAATTCGTGTGGAGCAAGCAGCCGAACTTCCCGGACCTCGATGCCTACACGAGCTACGAAGGCGATGCCGCGCTGGGCTGGTTCCAGTCCAACCAGAGCGCCTATCCCACGGCCACGGTCGTGAAGGCGCTGAGCTTCGACAACGTCGACCTGCGCCACCAGATCTACACCGAGCGGGTCAACGTGAACACCTTCAAGGACGGCGACAAGAACACCGCCGTGATCGACCTCGACGGCTCCCTCACGGGCTTGCAGGTGGTCGATGCGAACGGGGTGCGGGTGYCCGACGAGTATCCGATCTCGCTCAACAACCTGCCCTTCAACCGCACCGGCAACGCGGTCGACGAATGCCTGGCCACGGGCTCGCAGGACGAGCAGTACGAAGGCCGCGCCACCTCGATGATCTCGCCGGGCAACATGGCCTCGCTCGAATTCGAGGCCATGTACCCGACGCCGGAGTCCTGGCAGGACATGGTCTTCGTCAAGGACTCCACCGACGCGGGCGAGCATCAGCGCATGGTGCTGCAAAGCCGCAACGGGCTGGACATCTGGGAGCCCAAGGTCGCGAGCGGCACCGGTTACACGGTGCGCACCGCGCCCAGCAGCGACGCCGGCCACAAGGCCAGCGCGCCCTCGACCGGCATGCCGGGCATGGTGCGCGTCGGCCTCACCGACGCGGTGAAGTCGGACATGGGCAACAAGCCCTTCCACGTGCGGGTGGGCATCTGCTACTCGAATGCCCAGGGCACTTCGCCCAGCGTTCCGCCCACCGGCGCCTTCACGATCACGCGCGGCTACAAGTCCTGGGGCGGCAACGGCGTGAACTTCAACGACCTGGCGGTGCGGCGCAGCTTCAATCGCCTGTCGGGCCTGTACGACGGCCAGAACTGCTTCAACCTCGACCAGCAGAACCCGGGCACCAACATGGCCGGGGGCGGCAAGGGCTGCCCGGCCGAGGGCGTGATGCTGCGGCCCGAGACCGGCTGCGGCGGCCTGCAGGAGGCCAGGGACCAGGCGGGCCAGGCCGTGTGTGTCTTCCCCAGAAAGACCCTGAGCCCGGCCTCGAGCATCGCCGACATCACGAATGCAGACGGCACGCCGGCCTCCTTCGACAAGTACTACTTCGACAGCGCCACCGGCATGCTGTTCTTCTACGTGGTGCAGGACAGCCCCAACGCCAAGGGGGCGGCGCCCGTGGGCAGTTGCAGCGGCAAGCCGGGCGATGACCCGGCCTGCCCGGGAGCGGACGAGCTCGAGACCTACTTCCCCTGCCCGACGCAGGGCTGCACCAACTACTCGGTGGTGGTGAACGACGCCAGCTACTCGCCCGGCCCGTCGACCTGCGACGCGCGCGCCGGCGGCTCGCTCTACGGCGCGGGCGGCTATGCCATGCCCGAGCCGGTGATCACCAACCGCCTCGGCCACGTGGGCCAGAGCGGTCCGTCGGCGGTGGTCAATGCGGTCCCGGCATCGGGCGTCAAGTACAAGGAGACCTTCAAGCGCTGGGACGCGGTGCCCGCCGCCTCGTGCCCGATCAGCACGCCGCCGGCGCGCCCGGTCCCGGTCGCCGATGCGGGTGCGAAGCGCGACAAGTCGTCCATCCAGGTGGCCGGGTGGCTGCGTGACGGCCTCGAGCTCGGCAGTGCGTCGGCTTCGCGCTGGTCGAAGGAGTGGTTCTCCGCCAAGCGCTCGCCGATCCCGGACATCAGCGCAATGACGCAGATCTGCAGCGCGTCGCCGACGTGAAGCCCGGGGGTTTCATGCGCAACATGGCCCGGCGTCGTGCATGCCCATCCCTGCCGCAGAATCGAACATCGACCAGAGCCACCGGCCGTCCGTGGCTCTCTGGTCTTCGAGGAAGACCCGATGGGACAGCTATTCAATGACACGCTGCATGAACGCCTGGGCACCTGGCCGCTGGGATACATCCCCTATGGCGGCCCGGACTACGGCGAGATCGAGGCCGTGGCGCGCGTCGTCGGCGAAGGCGACGACGATGCATTCCACCGGGCCTGGACCGCAGCCGGCGGCCGCCTGGCGGCCGAGGGCGACGCGGCCTTGGCCAAGGGGCACCGTGCGAGAGCGCACGAGTTGCTGCTCCGCGCCTCGTGCTGCCACGGAAAGTCCTACCACCCGTTGTATGGACGGCCGGTCGACCCGCGCCTGGTCACGTTGTACCGCAAGCAGATCGAGCTTTTCGATCGAGCCTTGGCGTTACGCGACGAACCCGTCCTGCCCATTCGGCCATTGCGAAATGTTCAGTCGTTCGCTGGTCGACAGGCGGTCGCTGGACTGGCTCGATGGGCGCTGAGGCATTGAAGCTGGCGAGGCTTCGCCCCGCCCCGGGGACGGGGAAGAAAAAGCCCTCCTGAGTGTGTGCAGGGCCGCGGCCCGACCTCGGCTACGATCGGCACGCCTTGATACGGAAGAGCGTCGCGCGCACTGCGAGGCCTCCGAAAGGAAGTGAAACATCATGATCGACACTCGCTCCGACCTCGCCAAGATCACCTTCGGCGTGCTGACCATCGTCCTGCTCATCGGGTCCTCGTTGTGGATCCTTCGCCCCTTCCTCGGCGCCACGATCTGGGCCGTCATGGTCGTGGTCGCCACCTGGCCGGCGCTGCTGTGGTTCGAGGCCCGGTTGTGGAATCGTCGCAGCCTGGCGGTGCTGGTGATGCTGCTGATCCTGCTGCTGCTGTTCGTGCTGCCGCTGACCATGGCGATCTCGACGATCGCGGCCAATGCCGACGAAGTCGTCGCCTGGTTCAAGTCGCAGATCAGCAAGGGGCCGCCACAGCTTCCCGACTGGTTAGGCCGCGTGCCTTTCGTCGGGCCGAAGCTGGTGCTGGCCTGGGACGAACTCGTGGCCTCGGGCGTTTCCGGCCTGGAGGCGAAGGTCACCCCCTATGCCTCGCGCGTCACGGGCTGGCTGTTCTCGCAGGCCGGCGTCGTGGGTGCGTTGACGCTGCAGTTCCTGCTGACCGTGGTCATTGCGGGCGTGATGTACGCCCAGGGCGAATCGGCGGCCGCCGAAGTTCGGCGCTTCGGCCGCAGGCTTGGCGGTCCGCGCGGGGAAGACGCTGTCGTGCTGGCAGGCAAGGCGATCCGGGGCGTGGCGCTGGGCGTGGGGGTGACGGCCATCGTCCAGGCCGTGACGGGCGGCATCGGCCTGGCCATTGCCGGCGTGCCCTTTGCCGCCTTGCTCACCGCGGTGATGTTCATGCTGTGCATCGTCCAACTCGGACCGACGCTGGTGCTGGCCCCGGCCACGATCTGGATCTTCTGGAACGGCTCGACCGGCTGGGGCATCTTCCTGCTGGTGTGGACGCTGATCGTCGGCACCATGGACAACTTCCTGCGTCCCATGCTCATCAAGCGCGGCGCCGACCTGCCGCTGCTGCTGATCTTCGCCGGCGTCATCGGCG
Organism: Variovorax sp. P1_H12_2; assembly: GCF_056405335.1. NCBI lineage: Bacteria > Pseudomonadati > Pseudomonadota > Betaproteobacteria > Burkholderiales > Comamonadaceae > Variovorax > Variovorax sp. P1_H12_2. The sequence continues at coordinate 2,211 of NZ_JBFUCI010000209.1, read as the reverse complement.
GGCTGCTCGGCTTCGGACTGGTCGGGATCTTCGTCGGCCCGGTCCTGCTGGCGGTGTCCTATACGTTGGTCAACGCGTGGCTCGACAGCGCCGACCCGCCGGCCGTCGAACCGCGCTGAGCGGGGCCCTGCAGACAAGGCCGAAGTCGCCGGCCTGTCGCGCTAGGGTCGCGCCTTGGGGGACCTGCTGGCGAGCACCAACGCAATGCCGCCGAGGATCGCCCCGGAGGCGACGGCCAGGCGCGGCGTGATCGCCTCCGACAGGAACAGCACGCCACCGAATGCGGCGATGGGCGGTACCGACAACTGCACGGTGGCGGCGCGCATGGCGGACAGCGCGGGCAGGGCGGCATACCAGATGACATAGCCGATGCCGGAGGTGAGTGCGCCCGAGGCGATCGCCAGGGCGACCCCGCCGGCATCCGCCTGCGCCCTGGCGGCGAACAGCAGGCTCAGCAGCAGCGCAAGCGGCGCCGCCCGCGCGAAGTTGGACGCCGTCGCGGCCAGCGGGTCCGCGGTTCCGCGGCCGCGCAGCGAGTACACGCCCCAGGCCACGCCGGCGATCGCCATCAAGGCGGCACCCAGCGGCGGCGGCGCGGCGACACCCGGCGACACCAGGTAGAAGAGCCCTGCGACGGCCAGGAGCAGACCGATGCACGCGATCGGTCCGAAGCGCTCGCCGGCGCGCAGTCCCACGCCGAACATCGTCAGTTGAACCGCGCCGAACAGAATCAACGCACCGGTGCCGGCGGACAGGCTGAGATAGGCAAAGGAGAAGAACGCGACATAGGCGAACAGCATCGCAGCGGCGAGCCAGTCGACCCGGCCCTGCGATGCCCGCTCCGGCCTGAGCCGCACGATGACGGCGAGCGTCAGCGCTCCGGCAACCAGCCGGATGCTGGAAAAGCTGGCCGGATCGATGCTGGCTTGCTGCAACGCGAGCCGGCACAGCAACGAGTTGGCGGCGAAGGCGAGCATGGCCGCCGCGGTCAGGAGGATCGTCCGCAGCGCGGGCAGGCCGCCGCGCGCCTCAGGCATGGGTGGCCACCAGGACGATGGCCCAGGCCAGCAGCGCGAATCCGAGTGGCGCACTGAGACGCCGGCCCCAGCGAAGGTTCTTCTCGATCGCCATCACGGCGGCGAGCAGCAGCATCCAGCCGAGGCTGCCGGTGCCGAGCGCGAACATCAACAACATCAGCGCCCAGCAGCAGCCCACACAGAACAGGCCGTGGTGCACGCCGAGGGCGAAGGCCTGACGCGCCTGGGCTTGACCGCGCCAATGCTCGATGACGAAGCTCAAGGGCGTTCGGCACTTGTCCAGGCAGCGGTGCTTGAGCTTGCTGAACTGGAAGGCGCCGGCCAAGCCGATCGTCGCGGCGCCGATCAGCCAGCCATGCCCGGCGAGCGTGGGCGCCGCCGCGAGCACCGACAGCACGCCGGCGTGAAGCAAATGCGCCAGCAGCCCGAAGGCGCCCCACACCGCCATGTAGCCGAGGCCGAGCAGCATCAGCAGGCGCCCATGGTCCGGGCGCTGGGCCGTCAACCGGTCGAAGGCGTTGAACAAGGGCAGGGTCGTCGGCAGCATCATGGCGGCCGTCATCAAGATCCAGGCGGCGGCGTAGAGCACCAGGGGTACCACCACACCGCCGGCCGGAACGGCACGGCACAGAAACGCCGCCGGTCCCGAAGACGTCCAGTCGTCGTGCTCGAGATAGCGTCCGTACGGGCTGCGCGTCCAGGCCCACAACACCAGCCATGCGAACGCGATCAGCGCGGCCAGGACCGCCAGGAACACGCGACGGTGACGGGAGGCACCGCTCGGCGCTGGGCGCGCCGACCTGGCACCCGCGGTGGCACTCATCGAGGCACCGCTCACGCGTCGAAGACGAAGGTGCTCTGCAGGGCGTTGTGGTTCTTGATGTCGACGTCGATGCCGAGGGCGGGGTTCTTGGAACGATAGGTCGGGGCCTTGCCGACGAATACCGGCGCGCCCGGCACGGTCGAGAACACGGTGTCGGAGAGAGTGGTCTGACCGCCGGTCGCGCCGCGATAGGGCTCGAGTTCGGCGTAGTAGTTCTTGCCGATCTCCAATTCGCCCTTGCCTTCGTTCACCGTGAAGCGGATCGGCGCCCGCTCGACCGACACCACCTGGCCGATGAGCTTGGCGAGGTCGGCGATCGGCCCGCCAGCCTGGCCGGTGTAGACCTTGAGC
>NZ_JBFUCI010000208.1:0-10753 GCF_056405335.1 Variovorax sp. P1_H12_2 | reverse complement strand
GACCCGCTACGAGATCACCCATGTGTACCAGACGGCCTCTCATGCATTGCAATTCGCCGGTGGCGGAAACTTTTCATTCCTGATGGACCGCAATGGCAAGGTCCTCGAGACGCTCGCGCGACGGATGTGCCTCCGCACCGACAAGGAGACGGGCGTGATTCGCCTGTTCGGTGAGTCCTTTTCAGAAGGCTTCGAAGAAGATGCGTGACGCACTCGGACGCGGAGTGATTCGGCTCGGTGATCCAACGGATCACGGCGGGAAGGTCACGACGGCGTTCCGCGAACTGGGGGTGCTCGGCATAGCGGTCGCGGGAGAACGCTGCCTGGCCTGGTGCCCGCGATGTCAGGGCGAGTTCCGCCTGATTCCGCCGGCGGGCCGCCGCCACCATGGGCGGTCGATCGCCTACGACGGCGATCTCACCGAGTGCGGCGCCCGCCTGATCTCGACCCTGAAGGGCTCTTGAGACGGCTCAGGCCGACATTCGCTTTGCCAGGCCGCTGGTGTTGCCCCCGGTAGGGGGTGGGTGCCCGGACACGAAGTGCCGGGCAACCTGGGGGCGAGCAACAATACCCCATGCACCTGTCCGACCTGCTTCAGCAATACGGCTACTACGCGGTCTTCATCTTGGGGATGTTCGAGGGCGAGACGATCCTGATGCTGGGCGCCTTCGCAGTGCACCAGGGCTATCTCTCGTTCTGGCCGCTGATCGCCTGCGGTGCGGCGGCCGCCTTCCTGACCGACCAGTTCTATTTCCACCTGAGCCGCCGCAAGGGCGCCGAACTGCTTGCGACACGAGCCAAGCTGCGGGGCCACATCGAGCGGGTCAACGGCTTCGTCGGCCGGCATCCGGTGGCAACGATCTTCCTGATGCGATTCGCCTGGGGCCTGCGCATCGCGCTGCCGGCCACGCTGGGCATGGGTCCGATGCGCGCGGCGGTCTATGCGGCACTGGACGCGATCGCGGCCGTGCTGTGGGCGACCGTGGTCAGCCTGTTCGGCCTCAAGCTCACGGCCTGGGTGCATGCGTCGATCGGCCACCTGCGGCCCTACGAGCACCTGCTGATCGCCGGCGCCCTGGCGGTCACGCTGGCCGTGGGGCTCTTGAGCCAATGGCGCTCGCGGCGCTGAAAGCGCCGCGCGGGAGGACCTCTACTCCCGTTCTTCGAGCGCCCGGTTGACCCGCAGCGCGGCGAGCGTACAGACCGCGCCCGACAGCAGGTAGACGCTGACGTAGCCCAGCCCGAAGTTGGCCGACAGGCCCAGCGCCACCAGCGGCGCGAAGGCGGCACCGATCAGCCAGGCCAGGTCGGAGGTCAGCGCGGCGCCGGTGTAGCGGTACTTCGGCTCGAAATTGGCCGTCACCGCGCCGGCCGCCTGGCCGTAGGAAAGTCCCAGGATCACGAAGCCCACCAGGATGAAGACGTCCTGCCCGAGCTTGCCGCCGTCCAGCAGCGTCGGCGCAAAGCCGCTGAAGACCGCGATCAGGACCGCCAGGCTGCCAAGCGTGCGGCGCCGTCCCATGCGGTCGGCGATCACGCCGGAAGCCACGATGCCGGCGGCGCCGAGCACCGCGCCGATCATCTGGATGACCAGGAATTCGGTCACCGACTGGGTCGAGTAGAGGGTGATCCAGGACAGCGGGAACACCGTGATCAGGTGGAACAGCGCATAGCTCGCCAGCGCCGCGAAGGCGCCGATGAGCAGGTTGTAGCCCTGCGAGCGCGTCATCTCGACGACGTCGGTCGGCTCCAGCTCACGCTGCTCGAGGAGCCGGTCGTACTCGTTGGTGGCCACCAAACGGAGCCGGGCGAACAGCGCCACGACATTGATCGCAAACGCCACGTAAAAGGTGTAACGCCATCCCCAGTCGAGGAAATCCTCGCTCGACAGGCTCGAATAGAGGTACGCGAACAGCGCGCTGGCAACAAAAAAGCCCACCGGCGCCCCCAATTGGCCCAGCATGGCGTACCAGCCGCGACGGTTTTCGGGGGCATTGAGCGCCAGCAGCGAGGGCAGGCCGTCCCAGGAGCCGCCGAGCGCAATGCCCTGGCCGACGCGCAGGATCGACAGCACCACGATGGAGGCGAAGCCCATGCTCGCGTAGCCCGGCAGGAAGGCGATGCCGGCCGTGGAGACACCGAGCAGGAACAGCGCCGCGGTCAGCTTGGCCTCGCGGCCGAAGCGGCGCTGGATCGCCATCGAGGCCACGGTGCCGAAGGGCCGCGCGATGAACGCGAAGGAAAAGATCACGAAGGCGTAGAGCGTGCCCTCGAGGCGGTTCTCCATCGGGAAGAACACCGACGGGAACACCAGCACCGAGGCGATGCCGTAGACGAAGAAGTCGAAATACTCGGAGGCGCGGCCGATGATCACGCCGACCGCGATCTCGCCCGGGGCGATCGGCGAATGGTCCGACGCGGCTTCGGAGCTGTCGTGCTGGGTGCCGTGCAGCGCGGAGGCGTCGCGCGAAGGACTGATGCTGGACGTCGTCATTTCTGCTTTGGGGTCGTATTCAACTGGATACTCCGAGCGTCTCACCGAATCGAGATTGCCGCCATAGGACAAAACGTCCAATATCCCGCAGTCGCCAAACGAAGTAGATTGTGGTCCCTTTTGCGCACCAAACGCTCATTCTCCGGCATGCCTCCCCTCAAGAACTTTCGCGGACTGCTCCTGCTCCCGCTCGCCCTGCTGGCGGGCTGCGACATGGTGCTGTTGAACGCATCCGGCGACATCGCCCGCCAGCAAGGCCAGCTGATCATCGTCTCCACGGTCCTGATGCTGCTGATCATCGTGCCGGTGATCGGGCTCACCATCTATTTCGCCTGGCGCTATCGGCAGTCGAACAAGGAGGTGAACTACTCGCCCGACTGGGACCATTCGACCGAACTCGAACTGGCCATCTGGGGCGCCCCGCTGCTGATCATCATCGCCCTCGGCGCGATCACCTGGATCAGCACCCACACGCTCGATCCCTACCGTCCGCTGCGCCGCATCGAGGTGGGTCGTCCGGTCCCGGCCGAGGTCAAGCCGCTGACGGTCGAAGTGGTTGCGCTCGACTGGAAATGGCTCTTCATCTACCCCGAGCAGGGCATCGCCACGGTGAACGAGCTGGCGGCGCCGGTCGACCGTCCGATCGTCTTCAAGATCACCGCTTCCTCGGTGATGAACTCCTTCTACATCCCGGCGCTGGCCGGCCAGATCTACGCCATGCCGGGCATGGAGACCAAGCTCAATGCGGTCATCAACAAGCCGGGTGACTTCGAGGGCTTCTCGGCCAACTACAGCGGCGCCGGCTTCTCCGGCATGCGCTTCCGCTTCCACGGCGTGAGCGAGCCCGACTTCGAGGCCTGGGTCCAGAAGGCCAAGGCCGCCGGCGGCGAGCTGAGCCGCGACGCCTACCTGGCGCTCGAGCGCCCGAGCGAGCGCGATCCCGTGCGCCGCTTCGCCACCGTCGCGCCCGACCTCTACAACGCCATCGTCAACCGCTGMGTCGATCGCAACAAGATGTGCATGGACCAGATGATGGCCATCGATGCGGACGGCGGACTCGGCAAAGTCGGCGCCTACAACGTCTCGCCGCGACCCTGGCAGCCCGAGGCCAGCATTCCGCCCCGCACCTACGTCGCGGCCATGTGCAGCGTCAACGATCCCACCGGACTTTCGCTTCCGCTTTCCACCGCTCGCATCCGCGAAGAATAACGATGCTCGACCATCCTGATCTGACGAAGCTCATCTTCGGCCGCCTCTCCTGGGAGGCCATTCCCCTTCACGAACCGATCCTGCTGGCGACCTTCATCGCGGTCGTCCTCGGCGGCCTGGCCCTCGTTGGCGCGATCACCTATTTCCGCGTCTGGGGCACCCTCTGGCGCGACTGGATCACCAGCATCGATCACAAGAAGATTGGCGTCATGTACATCATCCTCGGGTTGGTGATGCTGCTGCGCGGCTTCTCCGACGCGATCATGATGCGGGCCCAGCAGGCCTTCGCCTTCGGCGACAACGCCGGTTTCCTGCCGCCGCACCACTACGACCAGATCTTCACGGCCCACGGCGTGATCATGATCTTCTTCGTCGCGATGCCGCTGGTCACGGGCCTCATGAACTTCGTCGTGCCGCTGCAGATCGGCGCCCGCGACGTGGCCTTCCCCTTCCTCAACAACTTCAGCTTCTGGATGACCACCTTCGGCGCCGGGCTGGTGATGGCCTCGCTGTTCGTGGGCGAGTTCGCGCGCACCGGCTGGCTCGCCTACCCGCCGCTGTCGGGGATCGAGTTCAGTCCCGACGTGGGGGTCGACTACTACATATGGTCCTTGCAGATCGCGGGGGTCGGCACCTTGTTGTCGGGCATCAACCTGATCGCCACCATCGTGAAGATGCRCGCCCCGGGCATGACGCTGATGAAGATGCCGGTGTTCACCTGGACCGCGCTGTGCACCAACATCCTGATCGTCGCCGCCTTCCCGGTGCTGACCGCCGTGCTGGCCCTGCTGTCGCTCGACCGCTACGTCGGCAGCAACTTCTTCACGAACGACTTCGGCGGCAACGCCATGATGTACGTGAACCTGATCTGGATCTGGGGCCACCCCGAGGTCTACATCCTGGTGCTGCCGGTGTTCGGCGTGTTCTCCGAAGTCGTCGCCACCTTCAGCGGCAAGCGCCTGTTCGGCTACGCCTCGATGGTCTATGCCACGCTGGTGATCACGATCCTGTCGTACCTGGTCTGGCTGCACCACTTCTTCACCATGGGGTCGGGCGCCAGCGTCAACTCGTTCTTCGGCATCACGACGATGATCATCTCGATCCCGACGGGCGCGAAGATCTTCAACTGGCTGTTCACGATGTACAAGGGCCGCATCCGCTTCGAGCTGCCCATGATGTGGACGATCGCCTTCATGATCACCTTCGTGATCGGCGGCATGACCGGCGTGCTGCTGGCCGTGCCCCCGGCCGACTTCGTGCTGCACAACAGCCTGTTCCTGATCGCGCACTTCCACAACGTGATCATCGGCGGCGTGCTGTTCGGCCTCATGGCCGGCATCACCTACTGGTATCCGAAGGCTTTCGGCTACAAGCTCGAACCGTTCTGGGGCAAGTGCTCGTTCTGGTTCTGGGTGATCGGCTTCTACTTCGCCTTCATGCCGCTGTACGTGCTGGGCCTGATGGGCGTGACCCGCCGCGTGAGCCACTTCGAGGATCCGTCCTACCAGATCTGGTTCCAGATCGCCGCCTTCGGCGCGGTGCTGATCGCGCTGGGCATCGGCTCGTTCCTGATCCAGCTGGTGGTGAGCTACGTGCGCCGCGATTCGCTGCGCGACGAGACCGGCGATCCGTGGGACGGCCGCACCCTCGAGTGGTCGACCTCCTCGCCGCCGCCGGCCTACAACTTCGCCTTCACGCCGCGGGTGTACGACAACGACGCCTGGACCTACATGAAGAAGCACGGCTATGTGCGCCCGCTCGAGGGCTTCATCCCGATCCACATRCCGAAGAACACCGGCGCCGGCTTCATCATCGCGGCCCTGGCCGCGGCCTGCGGCTTCACGCTGATCTGGCAGATGTGGCTGCTGGCCGGCGTGTCCTTCGTCGCCATGCTGCTCGCCGTGATCGTCCATACCTTCAACTACAAGCGCGACTACCACATCCCCACGGAGGAAGTCGTCCGCACCGAAGGCGCCCGTACCCGCCTGCTTGCCGGCCATGTCTGATACCACCGTCCTTTCCCCCCATGGCGCGCTGAGCGCCAGCCAGCAGCCGCGCTTCCACGTGCAGGGCGAGCATCACCCCGAGAACGGCACCCTGCTCGGGTTCTGGCTCTACCTGATGAGCGACTGCCTGGTGTTCGCCTGCCTGTTCGCGATGTACGCGGTGCTGGGCCGCAGCTACGCCGCCGGCCCTTCGGGCGCCGACCTGTTCGATCTCAGGCTGGTCGCGCTCAATACCGCCTTCCTGCTGCTGTCCTCGATCACCTACGGCTTCGCGATGATCGAGATGCAGCGCAAGCGCATGCGCGCCACGCTGGTCTGGCTGGCCATCACGGGCCTGTTCGGCGCCGGCTTCATCGCGATCGAGCTCTATGAATTCGCGCACCTGATCCACGAAGGCGCGGTGCCGCAGCGCAGCGCCTTCCTGTCGTCCTTCTTCGCGCTGGTCGGCACCCACGGCCTGCACGTCACCTTCGGCCTGGTCTGGCTGGTGGTCCTGATGGTGCAACTGGCGAAACACGGCTTCATCGCCGACAACCGCCGCCGGCTGATGTGCCTGTCGATGTTCTGGCACTTCCTGGACGTGGTCTGGATCGGCGTCTTCACCTTCGTGTACCTGATGGGAGTGTTGCCATGAGCACGCACAACGAACACGCCGGTCACGGCGGCCACGACGCCCACGACGCCCACGACGACCACGCCCACGACGACGGTGCGCCCCACGCCACCTTCAAGGGCTACATGACGGGTTTCATCCTGTCGCTGATCCTGACCGCGATCCCCTTCTGGCTCGTGATGGGCAACGTGTTCGACAAGAGCAGCACCACGGCCTTCGTGGTCCTCGCCTTCGCCGCGGTGCAGATCGTGGTCCACATGGTGTATTTCCTGCACATGAATGCCAGGTCCRAGCACGGCTGGACCATGCTGGCCCTGATCTTCACGGTGGTCATTGTCGTGATCACGCTGAGCGGCTCGCTGTGGGTGATGTACCACCTCAATCACAACATGATGCCCGGGTTGATGCCCGAGACGCACAAGATGCCGTGACCCGGGCAGCAGGCGCGGCGCTTCGGTGAGACGGCTTCTTCCGCGGCTTGCGCTGGCCCTGGGCGCGCTGCTGGCCTTCGCGGCCTTCTTCGCGCTCGGCACCTGGCAACTCGAGCGCCGGGCCTGGAAGCTGGACCTGATCGAGCGCATCGACCAGCGGGTCCACGCCCCCGCGACCGACGCGCCAGGGCCCGCGCAATGGTCGCGGATCAACCGGGCCGACGACGAATACCGGCGCGTGCGCGCCAGCGGCACTTTCCTCCATGACCGCGAGACCCTGGTCCAGGCCACCACCGAACTCGGCAGCGGCTATTGGGTGCTGACGCCGCTGCGCCTGTCCGGCGGCCAGGTGCTGCTTGTCAACCGCGGCTTCGTGTCGCCGCCGCAGCAGAAGGAACGCCTGGCGCGACGCGCCGACGAACCCGCAGGCGAAGTCGCCGTCACCGGCCTGCTGCGCATGACCGAGCCTCGCGGCGCCCTGCTGCGAACCAACGACCCGGCCGCCGATCGCTGGTACTCGCGCGACGTTCAGGCGATCGCGGCGGCGCGCGGCCAGGGCCAGGCGGCGCCCTACTTCATCGATGCGGACGCCGCCGCGCCGGGCAGCCCTCGCGGCGGGCCGGTCGGCGGCCTGACCGTGATCGCCTTCCCCAACAACCATCTGGTCTACGCCCTCACCTGGTACGCGCTGGCGCTGATGATCGCCGGCGCGGCCTGGTTCGTCGTCCGCGAGCGGCGCCGGCCGCAGAATGCCGGCGAGGAGGACCACGATGGCCCGCGAGACTGACACCGGCGACGCCACCGGCCTGGACAACATGCAGCAGCTGATCCAGCTGCGCTGGCTGGCCGTGGTCGGCCAGGTGGCCACCATCGCGGTGGTGCACTACGGCTTCGGCATCCGCCTGCCGCTCGACCAGATGCTGGCGGTGCTGGCCTTCCTGGCCGCCTTCAACGCCGCCAGCCAACTGCGCTGGCGCATCCACCGCGACGTCAGCAACGGCGAACTGTTCGTCGCGCTGCTGGTCGACGTCGCGATGCTGACCGCGCAGCTCTACCTGAGCGGCGGCGCCGCCAACCCCTTCGTCTTCCTCTACCTGCTGCAGGTGATCCTGGGCGCGGTGCTGCTGGAGGCCTGGTCGACCTGGACCATCGTCGGCATCACCAGCGTCTGCTTCGCCGGCCTCGCGATCTTCAGCGGCCCCCTTGAGCTGCCGATCGACCACGGCAACGGCCTGCTGAGCCCGTACATCCTGGGCATGCTGATCTGCTTCGGGCTCAACGCGGCGCTGCTGGTGATCTTCATCAGCCGCATCAGCCGCAACCTGCGGGCGCGCGATGCGCGTCTCGCGGCCCTGCGCGAACGCGCCGCCGAGGAGGAACACATCGTGCGCATGGGCCTGCTGGCCTCGGGCGCCGCGCACGACCTGGGCACGCCGCTGGCGACGCTGTCGGTGATCCTCGGCGACTGGCGGCGCATGCCCGCCTTCACCGCCAATCCGGAACTGCTGCAGGAGATCGGCGAGATGCAGGCCCAGCTGCAGCGCTGCAAGACCATCCTGAGCGGCATCCTGCTGTCGGCCGGCGAGGCGCGCGGCGAATCCTCGCTCGAGACCACCGTCAGCACCTTCCTCGACGACCTCGCCGAAGAGTGGCGCAGCACCCGCCCGGTGCTGGCCTTCGAGTATGAGAACCGCTTCGGCCACGACCTGCCGATGGTTTCCGATTCGGCCCTGAAGCAGACCATCTGCAACGTGCTGGACAATGCGCTCCAGGCCTCGCCCGATTGGGTGCGGCTCGAGGCGATCCACGACGACGACACCCTGCGGCTCACGGTCACCGATGCCGGCCCCGGCTTCGCACCCGGGATGCTGGCCGATTTCGGCAAGCCCTACCTGTCGACCAAGGGGCGTCCGGAAGGTGGCCTCGGCCTGTTCCTGGTCGTCAACGTGATACGCACGCTGGGCGGCAAGGTCAGCGCCCGCAACCGGCCCGAAGGCGGCGCCGAGGTCACGCTCACCCTGCCGCTGGCGGCAATCATTCTCGAAGAGGAAGAGGACGAAGGAGATGGAAGCTGAACGCCTGCTGCTGATCGTCGAGGACGACGCGGCCTTCGCGCGCACGCTCGGCCGCTCGTTCGAACGCCGCGGCTATGCGGTGCTGCTGGCCGCCAACCGCGACGAGGTCGCCGTGCTGCTGCAGACCCATTCGCCGCGCTATGCGGTGGTCGACCTCAAGCTCAGCGGCGAGGCCTCGGGACTGGCTTGCGTCCAGACCCTGAACCGGCACGATCCGGCCATGCTGATCGTGGTCCTGACCGGCTTCGCGAGCATCGCCACCGCAGTGGAGGCCATCAAGCTGGGCGCCTGCCACTACCTGGCCAAGCCCTCCAACACCGACGACATCGAGGCCGCGTTCGGCCGCGCCGAAGGCGATACCGACGTCGAACTGACCAACCGCTCGACGTCGATCAAGACGCTCGAATGGGAGCGCATCCACGAAACCCTGGCGGAAACCGGCTTCAACATTTCCGAGACCGCGAGACGGCTCGGCATGCACCGCCGCACGCTGGCGCGAAAGCTGGTGAAGCAGCGCGTCAAATAGAGAGGCGCAAAGGCGCCCGGCCCCGCCGACTTGTGCCTTGCTTCTGTGGATAACACTGTGCGAAGTGCGTGGAGGCCGTTGCACCGGCCCAGGCCCCATGCGGGTTCCCACTGCATTGCCTGCAAAACGGGCAGCCCGGCGACCCGGGCATAACTCGCCGACTCAGCCCTTGATGAAGGCCAGCAGATCGGCGTTGAATTCGTCGGCCTGCGTGGTCGCCAGGCCGTGCGAGCCGCCCGGATAGATCTTCAGGGTCGCGCCTTTCACCAGCTTCGCCGACAGCAGGCCGGAGGCGCCGATCGGCACGATCTGGTCGTCGTCGCCATGCGCGATCCAGGTCGGCACGTCGAACTTCTTCAGGTCCTCGGTGAAGTCGGTCTCCGAAAACTGCTTGATGCAGTCCAGCAGGCCCTTGTGGCCGCCCAGCATGCCTTGCAGCCAGAACGCGTCGCGCACGCCCTCGGACACCTTGGCGCCCGGCCGGTTGTAGCCGTAGAAGGGCGTCGTGAGGTCCTTGAAGAACTGCGAGCGGTCGGCCGTGACGCCGGCGCGGATGCCGTCGAAGACCTCGATCGGCAGGCCGCCGGGGTTGGCTTCGGTCTTCAGCATGAGCGGCGGCACGGCGCCCAGCAGCACCGCCTTGCCGACCCGTGCGGTGCCATGGCGGCCGATGTAGCGCGTGACCTCGCCGCCGCCCGTGGAATGGCCCACCATCACGGCGTCCTGGATGTCCAGYGTGTTCATCAACTCGGCCAGGTCGTCGGCGTAGGTGTCCATGTGGTTGCCGTCCCAGGGCTGGCTGGAGCGGCCATGGCCACGCCGGTCGTGCGCGATCACCCGGAAACCGCGTTCGCCGAGGAACACCATCTGCGCGTCCCAGGCGTCCGCGGYCAGCGGCCAGCCGTGCGAGAAGACCACCGGGCGTCCCCTGCCCCAGTCCTTGTAGTAGATCTGCGTGCCGTCCCGGGTGGTGATGATGCTCATGCGCTTCGCTCCTGAGGTGAGAGGCCGCGGATCGGCGGCGGTCGCCGCAGCGGGATTCGCTGCGAAGGGTAGTCCATCCACCCGCGCAAGGAAAGCAAGGGGCGCGCCTTGAATGAACCCTGCAGCCTGGCCCCGTTATTGCACACTCCCGACGGCCCGCCCCGCGGCCTACATCCAAGGAGTTCCCTCATGTTCTATGGTCTGACCCCCCTGGGTATCGTCCACACGGCCATCAGTCTCGTGGCGGTGGCCGCCGGACTCATCGCCCTCTTCCACTACCGGGAAATCTCGCCCGCCACCCGCGCAGGCCGTGCCTATGTGATCGCCACCGTGCTCACCTGCCTGACCGGCTTCGGCATCTTCCAGCACGGCGGATTCGGCAAGCCCCATGTGCTGGGCGTCGCGACGCTGGTGG
>NZ_JBFUCI010000207.1:0-10764 GCF_056405335.1 Variovorax sp. P1_H12_2 | reverse complement strand
GAGTCACATGGCCCGCCACCCGACAAAGAGACTGCCATGACCATCCGACCCGCCGCCGACCGCCACCGATCCACCGCCACTCGCCACTACGCCGTCGTCGGCGCGGGCATCGCCGGCGTGGCTTGTGCCCGCACGCTGGTGCAGGCCGGTCACCAGGTGACCGTGTTCGAACGTGAAGCCACCGCCGGCGGCCGCATGGCCAGCGAGGCCACGCCCTTCGGCCGCTTCGACAGCGGCGCGCAGTACTTCACCGTGCGCGACCCGCGTTTCGCGCGCGTGCTGGAAACCACCCCGAAGATCTGCAAGCCCTGGAGCGCCAACCTGGTGCGCGTGCTCGACGCCCATGGCCGCGTCGCCGAGGCCGCCCGGCCCTCCCGCGAGCCCCATTTCGTGGCCCAGCCCGGCATGGACGCCCTGGTCGCCCATTGGGCGGCGCCGCTGGGCGACGCGCTGCTGACGCGCACCCAGGTGACGCAGATCGAGCGCGATGCGCTGGACGCCAAGCGCTGGCAGTTGCGCACCGCCGGCGTCGACGATTCGCAGCGTGTCTATTCGGGCTTCGATGCCGTGCTGATGGCGGTGCCGCCGGCGCGCACGCGCGCCCTGCTCGGCGACGGCCGGCTGTCCGCCGAATTGAGCCGCCGGATCGAGCCGGTTCGCATCGCGCCCTGCTGGACACTGATGATCGCCTTCCCTCAGGCCAACCAGCCCACGCTGTCGCACCTCGGCCCCCAATGGAACGCCGCCCGCAGCACGCACCATCGGGTGGCCTGGCTCGCGCGCGAGTCGTCGAAGCCCGGCCGCGATCCGATCGAGCGCTGGACGCTGCAGGCCAGCGCCGCCTGGTCGCACGAGCACCTGCGCGACGACGCCGCGCGCGTCAGGGCCAAGCTGTTGCGCGCCTTCGCCGAGATCACCGGCATCCGGGCCGAGCCTGCGCATGCCGAGGCCCGCTGCTGGGCCGAGGCGCAGACTCAGGTGCCGGCAGGCAAGCCGCACCTGTGGGACGCCAAGGCTCGCCTCGGCGTCGCCGGCGACTGGTGCACCGGGCACCGGGTCGAGGACGCCTTCCTCTCGGGCCTGACGCTGGCGCTCAAAGCCGCTTGAAATGAAACACCCCCGAAGCGCCTGCGGCGCTGCCCCCTCAAGGGGGCGATACCAGCGGCCCGGCGAAGCCGGTTCCGCGGTATCCCTGGCATCGGGCTGCGCCGGTTTCATGCGTCGTGGGTCGCTGCTCCCCCGAGGAGGGCGCAGCCGCCTTGGGCGGCCCGGCGGTGTCTGAACTGCCTGTCGCGGGGTCATGACCCGAATCGGCCGTTTCGCGCCTTCTCCGACCGGGCCGCTGCATGCCGGCTCGCTGGTCGCGGCGCTCGCGAGCTGGCTCGACGTCCGCGCCCGCGGTCCCCAGGCGCGCTGGCTGGTGCGCATCGAGGATGCCGACACCGAGCGCTGCCTTCCGGGCATGGGCGAACGGATCCTCGCGCAACTGGCCGCCTGCGGCCTGGTCCCGGACGCGCCGCCGGCCTGGCAGACCCGGCGCACCCCGCTCTACGCGAGCGCCCTCGACGACCTCAAGGCGGCGGGCTGGGCCTACCCCTGCAGTTGCACCCGCAAGGACATCGAACGGGCGCTGGCGGCGCGCGGCATGGCGCATGCGCGCCACGGCGAGCGCGTCTACCCCGGCACCTGCCGCGAGGGCCTGCACGGCAAGCCGGCGCGCGCCTGGCGCTTCGCCGCTGTGAAGTTCGAGGCCGCCCAGAGGTCCGGACAGCTGCAGTGGGACGACCGCCGGCTCGGCCGTCAACAGCAGGCCGTCGGCCGCGAGGTCGGCGACTTCGTGCTCCGGCGCGCCGACGGCCCGTGGGCCTACCAACTGGCGGTGGTGGTCGACGACGCCGACCAGGGCGTGACCGACGTGGTGCGCGGAGAGGACCTGGCGGACAACACGGCACGCCAGATCCTGCTGCAGCGGGCGCTCGGACTGCCGACGCCGAGCTACCTGCACACGCCGCTGGTGCTGGGCGCCGACGGCGACAAGCTGTCCAAGCAGAACGGTGCGGCAGCGCTCGCGCTGGCCACCCCCGTCGACGCGCTGGCCGCGCTGCAGGCCGCGGCGCAGGTGCTTGGTCTCGGGCCGACCGGCGCTGCCACCGCGGGCGAAGCGCTCGCGCAATGGGTGGCCCATTGGCGCGATCTCTACAATCCGCCGCCGTGACCCCAAGCTCTACCACCGACCTCCCCCACGACCCGCCGGCCGATCCGCCCGCGGGCGACAAACCCACCGGCGAGGCGCATCCGCTGCATCGCCGCCTGAAGAGCTTCGTCAAGCGCGGCGGTCGCACCACCGACGGCCAGGCGCGCGCCTACGAGCAGTTCGGACCGCAGTTCCTGCTGCCCTACCGCGCCGAGCCGCTCGATTTCGACGCCGCCTTCGGCCGCCAGGCGCCGACCGTGCTCGAGATCGGCTTCGGCATGGGCGAGGCGACCGCGCACATCGCGGCGCTGATGCCCGAGAAGAACTTCCTGTGCTGCGAAGTGCACGAGCCCGGCGTCGGCGCGCTGCTCAAGCGCATCGGCGAACAGCAGCTGCAGAACATCCGCATCTGCGCCCACGATGCGGTCGACGTCCTCGATCACATGCTGCCGCCGGGTTCGCTGGCGGGCGTGCACGTGTTCTTTCCGGACCCGTGGCACAAGACCCGGCACAACAAGCGCCGCCTGATCCAGCCGCCCTTCGTGCGCAAGCTGGCCGACCGGCTGGCGCCCGGCGGCTACCTGCACTGCGCCACCGACTGGCAGCCCTACGCCGAGCAGATGCTCGAGGTGCTGTCGGCCGAGCCGATGTTGCGCAACAGCGCCGCGGGCTATGCGCCCAAGCCGGACTACCGGCCGCTGACCAAGTTCGAGAACCGCGGCCTCAAGCTGGGCCACGGGGTGTGGGACGTGGTGTTCCTACGCACCTGACTGGCCCCCACGCTCCCCCACTTCGTGTGGGTCGCTGCCCCCCGAGGGGGCCGCAGGCCGCCTTGGGGCGGCCCGGCGCCGGCCTGGATGGCCCCCACGCTCCCCCACTTCGTGTGGGTCGCTGCCCCCCGAGGGGGAGTCAGCAGGCCGCCCGTCAGCGCGAAGCGCGGACTTCGCCGCGCTGGCGGCCCGGCGTCGGCCTGGCGCTCAATGCGCCAGCGTGGGCAGGTCGTCGGCTTGTCCCGGCGCGCGCCTCTGCGCCTGCGGCAGGTTCTGCTGGGCCGCCATGACGAGCGCCGCCCGCAAGGCCGTGCGGCTGGCGATCTTGGTATGCGTGATCAGTGCCTGCCACTCGCGCTCGAGTTCGTGATCGATCCGGTCGCCGCAGCGGTTCAGCAGCGCCTGGCTGACGTCGACCAGAGCCGCGGCCGAGCTCAGGCAGATGTTGGCCGCGGTCTGGGCGGCGCTGGCGCTGAATCGCTGCGCCTCGGTCTGCGCAGCGGTCCGCAGAGCCTCCAGCGGCAGGTTGGCGGTCGGGCCCAGGTAGACGGGGCCTTCGAGTTCGCTGTCGGCGTGGGCGAGCACCTTCTCGATGGCGACCAGCGCGCTTTCCAACAAGGCGATTTCGGTTGACGTGTGCTTCATTTCATCCAGCAGGGACTATTCCGGGTCAGCCAGGATTTGACAGCGGAAGCCGCTTTTACGCTGTGCAAAATGCCACAACCCATATACAAAAGTTAACAAATCTGGTCGCAGCCCAGCGACGTCGGGCCCCTCATTGCCACGACCTCGGCGCGTAACGTGACTTAGTACCTTCGTCTGAGGCATCGAAATCGCTACATTTTTTGTTAGTTGTAGCGAAAGGCTTCCGATGACTCTCACTCGCAGGACCTGGATGGCGAAGACCGGCGCAGCGCTGCTGCTGGGCGGCAGCGGACTGGCCGCCACCCGGCCCGGCCACGCCCAAGGGGTGGCACGCGCCCCCGCGGCGCGCACCGTGATCCTCGGTCAATCGGTGCCCCTGACCGGCGCGGCCAGCGAGATCGGGCTGGCTTTCGCGGCCGGCTGCCGGCTTTACGCGACCGAGTTCAACGAGAGCAGCGCCGCCAGCGGTCTCCAGCTGAAGCTGGTGCAGTTGGACGACGGCTACGACGCCGGCCGCGCCGCCGCCAATGCGCGCACCCTCCTGGGCACGAACAAGGCAGACATGCTGTTCGGCTTCGTCGGCACCGCCAGCAGCGAAGCCGGGGCGGCGGTCGCGGCGCAACAGGGCAGCGTGCTGTTCGCCCCCTTCGCCGCGGCGGACAACCTGCGCGGCGCCGCCTACCCCAACGTGTTCCACGTCCGGCCCAGCATGGCGGACGAGGCCTTCAAGATCGTGCGCCAGTGCGCCACGGTCGGGCAAAACCGCATCGCACTGATCGGCGACGACGATGCGATGGGCCGCGCCGGCCTGGCGTCGGTGCAGCAGGCGATGTCCGAACTCAAGCTGGCGCCGCTGGTGGCGACCGCGCTGGTGCCGCCGGCGAGCGACAAGGTGGATGCGGCGCTCGCGGCGGTGCAGAAGCAGTCGCCGCAGGCCATCGTGCTGGTGTCGCTGTCGGCCACGACGGCCGACGTGATCCGCCGGCTGCGCAAGAGCGGCTATGCCGGCAGCTTCACCGCATTCTCGATCGTCGGCATCGATCCGCTCTACGCGGAGCTCGGCAAGGACATCGGCGGCATCGTGATCTCGCAGGTCGTGCCCTCGCCGCGCCCGTCGGCGATCCCGATCGTCAAGGAGTATCTCGCCGCGGTCGAGAACTCGGACCAGACCCCCTCGTACGAAGGCCTCGAGGGCTTCATCGCCACCAAGGCCGCCGCCGAGGCGGTGCGCCGGGCCGGCAAGGGCTTCACGCCCGCCGCGCTGCAGCGCGTGATGACCGGCATGTCGGACTACGACGTCGGCGGTTTCCGCATCAACCTGCGCCCGGGCCTGCGAGACCCRGGGCGCGCCATCGACCTGATCAGCATCACGAAGGAAGGGCGGGTGCTGCGCTGAGCGGGGTTGCCCCTAGCTCGTGCTTCCCAAGCGCCATCGCGCCGCGGCGCAGGTGGATCAACTCAGCCGCCGTGAGCAGGCTGGGGCATTCGGCGCGGATTCGGGTTCGGGTTCGGGGGTTTACCAGAGCGCCCCATTGTCTTGTTTTTGACAGTTGAGCGCCCACGCGAGGTCTACAGTGGGCCGCCAATCCCACGGAGACCACCGATGAATGCAAGAGCGACCTTCGTCCGCATGCAGGACAGCACCCAGCAGGACTGGCAACTGATCGGCAGCGAATTCATGCAGTTCGCACAGGGCCTGCCCGAGCGCGTGATCAAGCACCTGCAGATCCTCGAAGGCGACTACGGCGGTTTTCCGATCGACCGCTACAGCCATTCGCTGCAGACCGCGACGCGCGCGCTGCGCGACGGCCGCGACGAGGAGTACGTGATGTGCGCATTGCTGCACGACATCGGCGACACGCTCGGCACGATGAACCATCCGGACATCGCGGCGGCGATCCTCAAGCCCTTCGTGAGCGACGAGAACCACTGGATGGTGGCGCACCACGGCATCTTCCAGGGGCACTATTTCTTCCATCACATCGGGCTGGACCGCGACCTGCGCGAGAACTTCCGCAGCCATCCGTGCTTCGATCGCACGGCCGAGTTCTGCGAGCTCTACGACAACCCGGCCTTCGACCCGAAGGCCGAGACCTTGCCGATCGGCGAATTCGAGCCGATGCTCAGGCGCCTGATGGCGCAGCCGCGGCAGAGCATCTACAAGGCCGCGAAGCAGCCCGCGCCGACCACCGCCTGAATCCCTTTTTCCAGGAGAACCCCATGAACGCCACCGCGCCCAGCGACATCCAGAAACTCGTCAGCCCCGAAGAATGGCAGTTGCGCGTCGACCTCGCGGCCTGCTACCGCCTGGTCGCACTCTACGGCTGGAGCGACCTCGTCTTCACGCACATCAGCGCCCGCGTGCCCGGCCCGGAACACCATTTCCTGATCAACCCGTACGGCCTGATGTTCGACGAGATCACGGCCTCGAGCCTGATCAAGGTCGACCAGGACTGCAACAAGGTGATCGACTCGCCCTACCCGGTGAACCCGGCCGGCTTCGTGATCCACAGCGCGGTCCATGCGGCGCGCGAAGACGTGCAGTGCGTGCTGCACACCCACACGCGCGCCGGCATCGCGGTCAGCGCGCAAAAGAACGGCGTGCTGCCGATCAGCCAGCAGTCGACCTTCGTGCTGGCCTCGCTGGCCTATCACGACTACGAAGGCGTGGCCTTCCGCGACGACGAGAAGCCGCGGCTGCAGGCCGACATGGGTCGCGCCAACTTCCTGATGCTGCGCAACCACGGCCTGCTGACCGTCGGCAAGACCGTGGCCGACGCCTTCCTCAGCATGTACACCTTCGAAAACACCTGCCAGATCCAGATCGCGGCGCAGTCCGGCGGCGGCGAGCTCACGCAGGTCGATCCGCGCATCGTCGACGGCGTGGGCCAGGCGATGAAGGTGCAGACCGGCGGCCTCGGCGGGGCCTTCGTCTGGCCCTCGCTGATCCGCAAGCTAGACCGCGTCGACGGCAGCTACAGGGACTGAGCCCATTAGCCTGCGCTCGCGCCACCACAGCACAAAGCCGCAGGCGAACACCACCAGCTGGGTCCCGATCAAGAGCGCGAAGCCGGCGAAGAAACCATGCGCCGCGCCGCCCGAAGCGCCGGGGCCGGCCGACACCGCGCTGATCACGCCGCCCATCAGCGCCGGCATGAAGCCCGCGACCAGGCTGCCGGTGCCGTTGACGACGCCGAAGGCGCTGGCCACATGCTCGGGCCGGGCGCAGTACTGCACGGTGCTCGGAATCGCCGGGCTCTGCAGGCCCCAGCAGAAATTGGCCGCAATCAGGCAGTAGGCCGCCGCGTAGGGGTCGTGCACGTTGATCGCCATCAGCACCGACAGCGCCACGCCCGCGCTCGCGGCCATGAAGATGAAGGGCACGCGCTGGCGCTCGATCCTGTCGATGAGGATGCCGCCCAGCAGCACCGCGAGCACCGTGGCGTACTGCGGCAGCGAGGCGAGCCAGCCCATCTCCTTGAGCGAGAAGCCGCGCACCTCCTTGAGGTAGGCCGGCAGCCAGTTGCTGCTGCCCCAGAGGTAGGCCAGCGTGGCCGAGGTCAGCACCGTGATCAGCACCAGGTAGCGCGTGTGCAATGCGCCCTTGACGATCTCGCCGACCCGGCCCATGGCGTCGCCGAAGGACTTGGGCTTCGCCAGACCGGCATAGGCCGCGGGCATCTTCACGAAGGCGAGCACCAGCGGGATGCCCAGCACGATGTTCAGCACCCCGAGCGCATGGAAGGACATCTGCCAGTCGAAGCTGACCAGCAGAAAGCCGATCAACGGATAGCCGAGCGCCAGTCCGAGGCCGGTGCCCATGTTGACGAAGGAGTTCGGCTTGCCGTTCTCGTGGCTCTCGAAATGCGCCTTGATGTAGGACGAAGCCAGCGAGAACAGCGGCCCTTCGGACACGCCGAGCAGAATCCGCGACGCCAGCAGCATGCCGTAGCCGTTGAACCACGGCGTGATGAAGGTGACCACGCCCCACAGCACCAGCCCGAGGATCAGGCTCCTGCGGACCCCGAACAGCGCCGCGCAGAACGGCGTCAGCACGAAAGCCGAGACGCCGTAGCCGACCATGAAGGCCGTGGCCAGCAGGCCCTGGCTGACGCGGTCGCCTGGTGCGATGCCGATGTGGTGCAGGAACGAGGCATCGGTGATCAGCACCGCGATGTTGATCCGGTCGACATAGGAGATGGCGACGATCACGAACAGCGTGATGACGCCGTACCAACGGAATGCTCTGGGGTGCATGGCTCTGTGTTCCTGTGGGGGGTAAAGGGGGGCACGGCCCCCGCCGCCGGGGCTAGACGACGTCGAACATGGTCACGCTCGATGGCGCGCGGGCCCAGGATGTGGCTGCGTATGCGGCCATGGCCCCAAGAGCTCTCTTCATGTCTTCCGCTCCCCGTCGATGAGTCTTCCTGACCTCAGATGTCGAGCACCAGCGGGCCGCGCTTGCAGCCCGAGACGCAGATCATCATGGTCTTGTTCGATGCCCGTTCCAGCTTGGTCAGGATGCCGTCGTGGTGGTCGATCTCGCCGTCGAGCACCTTGGTTTCGCAGGCGCCGCAGACGCCTTCCTTGCAGCTGTGGTCAGGGTTCAGGCCGGCGTCGATCAGGCTGTCCAGGATCGACTTGCCGGGCGGCACCTCGACCGTCTTGCCGCTCTTCGCGCACTCGACCATGTAGCTCTGGGTCGTGCTCGGCGCTTCGACGTGCAAGGCCGCGAAGCGTTCGATGTGGGCGTTCGGGTAGCCCAGCTGCTCGCAGGTCTTCTCGAAGCCGTCGAGCATCGGCGTCGGGCCGCAGCAGTAGTAGTGGCTGTCGTTTCCCTTGCCGCCGAGCAGCGCCGCGAGATCGGGCGGGCCGCCCTGCTCTTCGTCGAAATGCCAGGTCAGCGGGATCGACTTCTCGGCCGCCAGGGCCGCAATGGCCTCGCAGAAGGCGGACTCCTTGCGCGAGCGCGCGCAATAGATCAGCTCGACCGGCTGGCCGATGGCCGCGAGCCGCTGGAGCATGCACCAGATCGGCGTCACGCCGATGCCGCCCGCCACCAGTACCGAGCGGCCGGCGCTCTCTTCGAGCTTGAAGTTGTTGCGTGGGTGCGAGATCGGCAGCGTCATGCCGACGCGCAGCTGCTGGTGCACGTAGCGCGACCCGCCGCGGCTCTTGCGGTCGTTCAGCACGCCGACGACGTAGCGCTGGCGGTCGCTGGCCGGGTTGCACAGCGAGTAGCTGCGCACCAGCCCGTTGGGCAGGTGCAGGTCGATGTGGGAGCCGGCCTCGAAGGCGGGGAAGTCCACCGCCGGCGTGGCCGGGCGGAACTCGACGCTCACGATGCCGTCCGCTTCGTAGCGCATCGTGTGCACCAGGGCGTTCAGCGTGGGGGAAGACATGGCGGAACCTCGAAGAAAGGTTGTCAGTAGGCGGTGCGCAGGTCGACGTCGAGCCGCGCGAAGGCGATGCGCCGCAGCGCCGTGGCGGCCGGCGCGGTCATCAGGCGGACGTGCCTTCGAGCTGCTGCTGTGCCAGCCCGCGCATGTGGCGGCGCAGGCGCACGATGCCGAGGTCGTGCTGATAGAGCTGCTCGTGCTGGTTGGCGTCGGGCTCCATGTTCTCGATCAGCACGCGATCCTGTTCGAGCACGTGCCAGTGGCGCGCCTCGAGCCGGTTCTTGTAGAGGAAGCGCCAGGTGTCGCGCTCCCAGCCCACCGGCAGCTTGCGCACGCGCCAATGGAAGGCGCACGACAGCGTCGGCGAGATCGGCGTGTAGCTGCCGATGATGATGAAGTTGCCGCCCGGCCCGCCGGTCTTGGGGTACGGGATCTCGAGGCGCATCCAGTGCAGGCCGGTGTCGGCCCACTCGGTCCAGTCGAAGTTGACGTTGCGCTGGCCTTCCTTCTCGAACACGAAGCCGGTGTCGGTCGCGCGGATGCCGAACTTGGCGGTCGAGTCGCCTTCGGCCATCGAGTGCGACTGCTTGTGGAGGTAGGTGCCGTGCATCGGGTCCATCACGTTGTCCAGCACGTAGCGGTAGTCGCCCTTCCACTCGGCGTAGCAGAGGAAGCTGGAGTACTGCGCGTCGTCGGTCAGCTGTTCGGGCAGCACCAGCGGCGGCGGCGTCTCGACCGACTCCTTCGAGTTGTAGAGCCAGACGGCGCCGGCACGCTCCTCGACGTGGAAGAAGCGCGTGGACTGCGATCCCTCGAGCTTGCAGCCGGGGCTGCCCGGCACGCGAACGGCGACGCCGTCGCAGCGCACCTCGACCCCGTGGTAAGGGCAGGAAAGCCGGTCGCCCAGGATCACGCCCTGCGACAGCGGCGCGCCGCGGTGCGGGCAGCGGTCTTCCAGCGCGTGCAGCTTGCCGCCATGGTCGCGCCAGAACGCGAACTTGCGGCCCAGGCGGCGCAGCGAGACGGGCGATTCCTTGATGAAGCCCGAGGGGCAGATCGGATACCAGAGATCCTTCAGGCCGATCTCGAGCAGTTGATCGACCGGTTCAGCGTGGGGGGTGGTCATGATGGGTCCTTTCGAATGGGTGCTCAGGCGCCGAGCGTCGCCATCTCTTCGCGGTAGATGGCCTCGGTCCAGGCCTTGCCGCTGGGGCTGGCCAGGCCGCTGTCGTTGAGCCGCTCGACCAGGCCGGCGAGGTCATGGACGCCGGCCGCGAAGGCGCGCTCGATCGCATCGCCGAGCAGGTCCTCGTAGGTGGTGGGGGTGCGCTCGCGCGCCTGGTGGGGATCGAGATAACGGTCGGTCATGGTTCGCTCCATCGGTAGAAGAATGTGGTTCAAAAGTGGGCGCCGGAAGTCGATGCGGTGGTGGCCATGGGATCCCTCTCAGGCTTACTCGGCCACGATGTTCCGGGCCTTGATGATCTTTGCCCAGACCGCGGTCTCGTCGCGGATCGCGGCGGCGAATTCGGCCGGCTTCATCGATGCGTCGGTCATGCCCTGGGCCTTGAGGCGCTCGCGCACATCGGGTGCGGCGAGGATCTCGGCGGCGTCCCTGGCGAGCTGGTCGGCGACCGCGGGCGGCGTTCCGGCCGGTGCCAGCAGGCCGTACCAGGAGGTCACGTTCACGCCCTGGATGCCCTGCTCGGCGAGCGTCGGGATCTCGGGCGCGACCGGGCTGCGCTTGGCCTCGGTC
>NZ_JBFUCI010000206.1:0-10779 GCF_056405335.1 Variovorax sp. P1_H12_2 | reverse complement strand
GACCAACACCGCTTTGCCGCAGATCAAGGAGGCCAAGGTGCGTCCGCTGGCCGTAACTTCGAAAGTCCGCCTGCCCCAGCTGAAGGACGTACCGACATTGTCCGAAACCGTGCTGCCGAACTTCGAAGCGTCGACCTGGTACGGCATCTATGCGCCCAAGGGAACGCCGCAGCCCGCCCTGGACAAGGTGCAGGCTGCGTACCTGAAGGTCATGACCGACAAGGCCTTCACCGACAAGATGGCCGAGCAGGCCATCCAGCTGCTGCCGGCCGAGCAGTACACCGGCGCGGCTTTGGGCAAGCACACCGAAAGCGAGGTCGCACGGTGGAAGACTGTCGCAGCCAAGACCAACATTTCCCTGGATTGAGCATGGGCGCATCACGCATCGAGCATGACGCCTTCGGCCCGGTCGAGATCCCTGCGGACCGCTACTGGGGCGCACAGACGCAACGGGCCCTTGGCGTCTTCGAGGTGGGCGAGGAGCGCTTTCCTGCCTGCCTGGTCAGGGCGTTCGGGCTGCAGAAGATGGCGGCTGCACGGGCCAACCAGCGTTGCGGCGCGCTGAAGGCCGAACTGGCAGAAGCGATCGCGACGGCTGCCGGCGAGTTGCGCGACGGCCGCTTCGACGCGCACTTCCCGCTGACCATCTGGCAGACCGGTTCGGGCACGCAGACGAACATGAACGCCAACGAGGTGATCGCGAACCGAGCCAACGAGCTGATGGGCCGGCCCCTGGGCACCAAGTCGCCGGTGCATCCCAACGATCACGTCAATGCTTCGCAATCGTCCAACGACAGCTTTCCGACCGTCATGCACGTGGTGACGGTGGTGGAACTGGAGCACCGCCTGAAGCCATCGCTCTCATTGCTGCGCAACAGCCTGCGGGAACGCGCCGTTGCCTTCGCCGATGTGCTGAAGATCGCGCGGACGCACCTGATGGACGCCGTGCCGATGACGATGGGACAGAGCTTCGATACCTTTGCACGCCAGGTCGCACACGGGATCGACCGGATCGACGCCACCATGCCCCGGCTTCTGTCGCTGCCGCAGGGCGGGACGGCGGCCGGCACGGGTTTGAACGCGCCGCCGGATTTCGACCTCTACTTCTGCGAGGAGATCAGCGCGCTCACGGGGCGCGACTTCTCGCCCAATGCATCGAAGTTCGAGGGCATGGCCGCGCATGACGCGCTGGTCGAAGTGTCAGGCGCGCTGAACGTGCTGGCGACTTCGTTGCTCAAGATCGCCAACGATGTGCGCTGGCTCGGGTCCGGGCCGCGTTGCGGGCTGGGCGAACTGAAGATCCCGGATGACGGCCTCACGAGTTCGATCATGCCGGGCAAGCGCAATCCGACGATCGCGGAAGTGCTGGCGCAGGCCTGCATGCAGGCCGTTGGCAACCACGCGACGATCACCCTGGCCAACGCGTCGGGCAATTTCGAACTGAACGTCGCGAAGCCCTTGTTGGTTGCCAACCTGCTGCAATCGATCCGCGTGCTCGCCGACGCATCGAGCGTGTTCGCCCGGCGGCTGGTGCTAGGAATCCAGGTGGATCCTGGGCGCCTGGCCGGCAACGTCGAGAACGCGTTGCTGTTGGTGACGGCGTTGAATCCGCACCTTGGCTATGACCAGGTGGCGCGGATTACCGCTGTGGCACTTGAGCAGGGAATCACACCGCGAGCTGCCGCTTTGCAGCTTGGGCTTCTGGACGAAGCGACGTATGACAGGATTGTGGATGCCGCAAGGATGGCCCATCACCAGTAGCCGCGCCCACCGTGGCCCGTTGTACGCAAGCCGCAATGCCCGCTCTTAAGACCATTTGCGGCCGCTCGGTGTGCTTCGTCGAAGGTCGGGACGGGGCCCTACCCCGCCTCCACCGGCGTCCGTCGTGCGGCCGGTGTGCAGCGGTTGCCATCCTTCCCTGCCGGTCGGTGAACTTACGCTGTGACGCCGGTTCCGGTCATCCCGGTGCCACAGGGATCTCGGCATCGACGACCGGATTCAAGGTAGTGCCAACGTAGCCGTGCTAAGCGGCGCCGAAACGGCCAAGCACGCGCCGTCAGCGCTAATCCCGTGGCCAATCGAAAGTCCGCTTCCATGAGTGCCGGAGTGGCGGTCCGGGCCCTCCGGAACTAATCGGCCCGGCAGCCATACTCGATCGAATGGTGCTCATCCCTGTTGTGCTGGTCCCCCTCGCGATATCGGGCGTATTCCCGCATACGTTGTTCGCGATTGCGATTCTTGACCCGACACTGGCCGTCATTGCATTGCTGATCCGCAACCGCGAGCGCGCACCGTCGGTGGCATCCTAGATTTCCCTTCCTGGCTCCGCTGGATCCGTTCATCGAGAGGGACCTCCCAGTGAAAAGATTTCTTGTCATCCTCGGCTTCCTGTTTGTGGCGGGCCTGGCTGTCGCGGGATTTCTCTATGTCACATTCCCGGTACAGATGTCGACCTACGGCGCCATGGGGCTCAACTTTCTCAAGTCTTTTGCTGCGCCGCCAGGGACGCTGACCACCGAAGCGAATTCAGCCTACAAGGCGCCTGGAGCTGCAGTGCCGTCGCCACCGCTGGCAGAGGCGGCGTGGCCCGGTGCAGCGGCCAGCGACTGGCCCAGCTACAACAGGACCCCGACCTCGCAGCGCTTCTCGCCGCTCGACCAGATCAACACGAAGAATGTCGGGAATCTGAAGATTCAGTGCGTCTACGAGGTCGGACAGATCACCGCCTTCGAGTCCGGCCTGATCATGGTGATCAACGCCCTGATCGGCTCCACGCAGTTCGACATCTTCTCGATCGATCCGGCCACATGCGCGGAGAACTGGCGCACGCACCTGGACTATCCCGCCGGCCTATTGCCTTCCAACCGCGGCCCGGCCTACATGGATGGCCTGCTGTTTCGCGGCACCCAGGACTGCCGGGTGGTGGCCTTCGATTTCAAGACCGGCAAGCAGGTGTGGGAGACGCCGATCTGCGACTCGAAACGCGGCGAGTCGGTGCCGTGGAACAACGCGCCGGGCATCCCGATCAGCGGCGGTGGGACCTGGACCTCGTACACGCTCGACATCAAGAACGGCTTGCTCTACGTCCCAGGAGGCCAACCGGCTCCCGACTTCGCCTCGGGAGCACGCGAAGGCGAGAACCTCTTCACGGACTCGGTGGTGGTCCTCGACGCCAAGACGGGCGACTTCAGGAACAACTTCAAGGTCGTGAAGAAGGACTGGCATGACTGGGACGTGTCTGCGCCGCCGATCCTGCTTCAGACCATGGCCGGCAAACAACTCATGTCGGTCGCGCCGAAGGATGGGCATCTCTACGGCTACGACCTCGCGGCCAGCCAGCTGCTCTACCGCGTGCCGATCACCACGATCGAGAATGCCGAGGGCGATTTCGCTGTCGACCAGAAAGTTCATTTCTGCCCTGGGCCGGTGGGCGGCAATGAATGGAGCACCCCGGGTTTCGACCCAATGACGAACCTCATCATCAGCGGCACCGTCGACTGGTGCGACACGGTGACGATCAAGACGGACGAGAGATTGCGCAAGGTGGCCGTCGGTCAGCCCTGGACCGGAATGGCCACCTTGAACCCGATCAACATGTTCGGCAAGGAAGACCGCACCGACGGGCATTGGGCCGGCTGGATCTATGCCAGCGACGCCGACACCGGGGTGTGGAAATGGCGGGCCAAGTCCAACTATCCCTTTGTCGCGGGCATCACGCCGACGGCCGGTGGGATCGTGTTCGTTGGCGACGTCGGCGGCAACTTCTATGCGCTGGATTCCTCCACCGGTCAGAAGCTCTGGGGTGGCCCGCTCGGAACGGGCGGCGGGATCGGCGGCGGCGTGATCACGTACACCGTCGAGGGGGTGCAGAAGGTGGCTGTCGCCGACAACTTCACGATGGCCGCGTGGCCGATAAAGCCGAGACGCGCAAGGATCGTCGTACTGGGTCTGGACAACGCATCGCCAGCCAAGTGACATGTCGCTGGCATTTCAAATGTGTGTCGACCTCATGACTCATAGAAGAGCTCGCGGCAGACGGATCTGAACGATCCGCCGGCGTTTCGGCAGATGGTTGTGCTGTTGGCCTGCCGGATAGCGGACGATCGTCATTGACGGGTCATGGCCGAAACCGTGAGTCTGCAGCCGATCCAGGAAGCGGTCTTCCGCCGAGCGCGGCCATCGCCCTTTCGGCATCCAGACGACCCCATGCGCGCCAGATCTGCCGCTTCAATGCGGCTGCCCCAGCTGCTCCAGAATGGCCGGATTCTCGAGCGTCGAGGTGTCCTGGGTGATGGCCTCGCCCTTGGCAAGGCTGCGCAGCAGGCGCCGCATGATCTTRCCGCTGCGGGTCTTCGGAAGATTCTCTCCAAAGCGGATGTCTTTGGGYTTTGCGATGGGTCCGATTTCCTTGGCCACCCAGTTGCGCAGTTCGGCGGCGACCTTGCGGGCCTCCTCTTCCGTGGCCGGGCGCCCGCGCTTGAGCACCACGAAGGCGCAGACCGCCTCGCCCGTCACGTCGTCGGGCCGGCCCACCACGGCCGCCTCGGCCACCAGGTCGGTCTTGGCGACCAGGGCCGATTCGATYTCCATGGTGCCCAGCCGGTGGCCCGAGACGTTGAGCACGTCGTCGATGCGCCCCGTGATGCGGAAGTAGCCGCGGTCCGCGCTGCGCACCGCRCCRTCGCCCGCGAGGTAGATCGTGCCGCCCATCTCCTCGGGGAAGTAGCTCTTCCTGAAGCGCTCGGGGTCGTTCCAGATGGTGCGGATCATCGAGGGCCAGGGCCGCTTGATCACCAGCATGCCGCCGGCGCCGTTCGGGATGTCCTTGCCGGTCTCGTCGACGATCGCGGCCATGATGCCCGGCAGCGGCAGCGTGCACGACCCCGGCACCAGCGGCGTSGCGCCCGGCAGCGGCGTGATCACGTGGCCGCCGGTCTCGGTCTGCCAGAAGGTGTCGACGACCGGGCAGCGCTCGGCGCCGACATGGCGGTGGTACCACATCCAGGCTTCGGGATTGATCGGCTCGCCCACGGTGCCSAGGATGCGCAGCGASSWCAGGTCCCAGTTCTTCGGGTGCACCTTCTCGTCGCTGTCGGCGGCCTTGATCAGCGAACGGATCGCGGTCGGTGCGGTGTAGAAGATCGAGACCTTGTGCTTCTCGATCATCTGCCAGAAGCGGCCCGCATGCGGGAAGGTCGGGATGCCCTCGAACACCACCTGCGTGGCGCCGGCGGCCAGCGGGCCGTAAGCGACGTAGGTGTGGCCGGTGATCCAGCCGATGTCGGCGGTGCACCAGAACACGTCTTCGGGACGGATGTCGAAGGTCCAGTCCATCGTGAGCTTGGCCCACAGCAGGTAGCCGCCGGTCGCGTGCTGCACGCCCTTGGGCTTGCCGGTCGAGCCGGAGGTGTAGAGGATGAAGAGCGGGTGCTCCGCGCCCACCGGCACCGGCGGGCATTCGCTCGCCTGGCCCTGGAGGGCCTCGGCGAAGGTCTTGTCGCGCCCGGCCTCCATGTGGCAGGCGGTCGCGGTGCGCTGGTAGACCAGCACGCTCTTGATCGATTCGCAGCCGCCCAGGGCGATGCCGTCGTCGACGATCGCCTTCAGCGGCAGTTCCTTGCCGCCGCGCAACTGGTAGTTGGCGGTGATCACGGCCACCGCGCCGGCGTCGATGATGCGTTCCTGCAGCGCCTTGGCCGAGAAGCCGCCGAACACCACGCTGTGGGTGGCGCCGATGCGGGCGCAGGCCTGCATCGCGATCACGCCTTCGATGGTCATCGGCATGTAGATGACGACCCGGTCGCCCTTGCGGATGCCTTCGGCCTTGAGCGCATTGGCGAACTGCGAGACGCGCGCCAGCAGTTCCTTGTACGTGACCTGGGTGACCACGCCGTCGTCGGCCTCGAAGACGATCGCGGTCTTGTGCTCGACCGGCGTGCCGATG
Source organism: Variovorax sp. P1_H12_2 (assembly GCF_056405335.1). Lineage (NCBI taxonomy): Bacteria > Pseudomonadati > Pseudomonadota > Betaproteobacteria > Burkholderiales > Comamonadaceae > Variovorax > Variovorax sp. P1_H12_2. The sequence goes on along the minus strand of NZ_JBFUCI010000206.1, from coordinate 4,835 downwards.
TGCTTGTCCAGGCAGTTGGCCGAGGCGTTGAGYTCGCCGTCCTCGAACCACTTGTAGAAAGGCGCATTCGATTCGTCGAGCGTGCGCGTGAAGGGCTGGGTCCACACCACGTTGGCTTGCGCCTGGCGGGCCCAGAAGCCGTCGAARTCGTCCGCGGCTTCCTTGCAGAGCGCGTCGTACGCCGCCATGCTGGCGATGCGCGCCCCTTTGGTGGCCCGCTCGTCGGGCGGGAAGACACGGTTCTCGACCAGGACGGATTCGATCGTGGATGCGCTGCTCATTCTTGTCTCCTGTACCAAACGTGATGACGGGCGGTAATGTCGGGTTCGGCACTTACGGCCGACTGACGGCACATATTAACGACCCCAGCCTGCACAAGGCCTCATGGGGCAGCCCCTAGAATCGCGCGTTTACAGTTGTTGGCAAGTCCCGCCGAAACCTTTCGATGTCAAACGACGACACCCTTCTTCCGAATCGCGGCAAAGTCTCGCCGCTGCGTCCGCTCCCCAACCTGATCTTCGCCAGCCGCTGGCTGCAGCTGCCGCTGTATCTGGGCCTGATCGTCGCCCAGGCCGTGTACGTGATGCATTTCCTGGTCGAGCTCACGCATCTGGCCGAGGCCGCCTTCGGCAGCACGGATGCGCTCGAAGCCCTGGTCACCAGCATCGGCTACAAGACCGCCGCGCCGGTCACGACGCTGAACGAAACCGTGATCATGCTGGTGGTGCTGGCGCTGATCGACGTGGTGATGATCTCCAACCTGCTGATCATGGTGATCGTCGGCGGCTACGAGACCTTCGTCAGCCGCCTGAACCTCGAAGGCCATCGCGACCAGCCCGAATGGCTGAGCCACGTCAACGCCTCGGTGCTGAAGGTCAAGCTGGCCACCGCCATCATCGGCATCAGCTCGATCCACCTGCTCAAGACCTTCATCAACGCGGACAACTACACCGACCGCGTGCTGATTGCGCAGACCGCGATCCACATCACCTTCCTGCTGTCGGCGATTGCGATTGCCTACACGGACAGGCTGATGTCCCGGACCCTCGAAGACGCCCACTGACCTGCGGGAGCGCTCACGGCAGGCGCCCCGTCATGTTCTCCGGCACCACCCACTGGTCGAACTGCTCGGCCGTGAGGTGACCGGAAGCGATCGCCGCCTCGCRCAGGCTGCTGCCTTCCTTGTGCGCCTTTTTCGCGATGAAAGCCGCCTTGTCGTAGCCGATGTGGGTGTTGAGCGCGGTCACCAGCATCAGCGAGCGCTGGACCAGTTCGCTGATGCGCTCGCGGTTCGGCTCGATGCCCACGGCGCAATGGTCATTGAAGCTCACCATGCCGTCGGCCAGCAGGCGCACGCTCTGCAGGAAGTTGTGCGCCACCATCGGACGGAACACGTTGAGCTCGAAGTTGCCGGAGGCACCGCCGAAGTTGATCGCGACGTCGTTGCCGAACACCTGGGCCGCGAGCATCGTGACCGCCTCGCTCTGCGTCGGGTTGACCTTGCCCGGCATGATCGAGGAGCCGGGCTCGTTCTCGGGAATGCTGAGCTCGCCGATGCCGCTGCGCGGCCCGCTGGCAAGCCAGCGCACGTCGTTGGCGATCTTCATCAGGCTCGCAGCGAGGGTCTTCAAGGCGCCGTGCGCGTGCACCAGCGCGTCGACGCTGGCCATCGCCTCGAACTTGTTCGGTGCCGTGACGAAGGGCAACCCGGTGCGCTTCGCCAGTTCGGCCGCCACCTGTTCGGCATAGCCCTTGGGCGCATTCAGCCCGGTGCCCACCGCGGTCCCGCCCAGCGCCAGTTCGCACAGGTGCGGCAGCGCGGCGCGCACATGCGCCTCGCCGTGCGCAAGTTGCGCGACATAGCCTGAGAACTCCTGCCCCAGCGTCAGCGGCGTGGCATCCTGCAGATGGGTGCGGCCGATCTTCACGATGTCGGCGAAGTCGGTCGATTTCTTTTCCAGCGTCCCGCGCAGCCTGGCGATCGCCGGCAGCAGCTTGTGCGTGATCGCCTCGACCGCCGCGACGTGCATCGCGGTCGGGAACACGTCGTTCGACGACTGGCTGCGGTTGACGTCATCGTTCGGATGCACGAGGCGCCCCTCTCCGCGCTCGCCGCCCAGCAGTTCGCTGGCGCGGTTGGCCAGCACCTCGTTGACGTTCATGTTCGTCTGCGTGCCCGAACCGGTCTGCCAGACCACCAGAGGGAACTCGTCGGCGTGCCGGCCGGCGATCACTTCGTCGGCGGCGGCGGCGATGGCCTGGGTCTTCCTTTCGTCCTGGAGGCCCAGCGCATGGTTCACCACCGCCGAGGCGCGCTTGACCTGCGCCAGGGCGCGGATGATCTCGCGCGGCTGCCGCTCGCCGGAGATGTCGAAGTTCTGCAGCGAGCGCTGGGTCTGCGCGCCCCACAGCTTGTCCGCAGGGACCTCGATCGGGCCGAAGGTGTCGCGTTCGACGCGGGTCTGAGGGGATGTCGTCATGAAGGAACTCCTCTGTCAGGGATAGGGGATCGGCCGTTCACCGGGCGCTATGCCGAGTATCGCCTCGAACAAGAATGGCTCGCATTTGATCTGGCTGCGCAGCCTTGACTCTTCATGTCAAAAAGTTATAATCCACCTTCCCAGACGATCAACAAGTCATGTTGATCAGCCTGCACTACTCGCGGATCTCCGAATCCCGTCGCGGTGCAGGATCCTCTTGCGCCGGGTCCAGCCCGGCAACCGGCCGGTTTTTTTCCGGCCCCATTGCTACGCCACGCTCATCCAGGCGGCGCCCCTCGACCAGGCCCGCTGTTCTGCGAATGAAGCATCCGGTGGGCACGGGTTTCGTCGCCATGTCGTCTTCAGTGCCCATCGGCAGCCCTTGAGGCTCGCCGGGCCGCTGCGCGCGCGCTCCGGGGGACCCATCGGCTGATGGCGCGGCCGCCGTCGCCCTCGTGGGCGACGCCCTGTCCACCCTTCCTACAAGGAGCCCCGGCGTATGGCCAAAGGAATTCTCATCGATCACGTGTTCAAGGTCTTCGGCGACGAGCCGGAACAGGCCCTGGACCTGGTCCGCCAAGGCCTTTCCAAGAAGGAGATCCTGGCGCGCACCGGCCAGTCGATCGGCGTGTTCGACGCCACCTTCGAGATCCAGGCTGGCGAGATCTTCGTCATCATGGGCCTCTCGGGCTCGGGCAAGTCGACGCTGGTGCGGCTGCTCAACCGGCTGATCGAGCCGACCGCCGGCCGCATCGTGATCGACGGCGCGGACATCAACGAGCATTCCGACGCGAAACTGCGCGCGCTGCGCCGCAAGGACATCAGCATGGTGTTCCAGTCCTTCGCCCTGATGCCGCACATGACGGTGCGCGAGAACACCGCCTTCGGCCTCGAGCTCGCCGGCACCGGCAAGAAGGAACGCCTCGACCAGGCCGACCAGGCGCTGGCGCAGGTGGGGCTCGCCGGCTGGGGCGACAGTTACCCCGACGAACTCTCGGGCGGCATGCAGCAGCGCGTGGGCCTGGCGCGCGCGCTGGCCTCGGATCCGTCCATCCTGCTGATGGACGAAGCCTTCTCGGCGCTCGACCCGATCATCCGGACCGAGATGCAGTCGGAGCTGCTGCGCCTCCAGCAGGCCCAGCGCCGCACCATCGTCTTCATCTCCCACGACCTCGACGAGGCCATGCGCATCGGCGACCGCATCGCCATCATGAAGGACGGCCACGTGATCCAGGTCGGCACGCCGGACGAGATCCTGCGCAGCCCGGCCGACGACTACGTGCGCAGCTTCGTGCGCGGCGTCGATGCCGCGGCGGTCTTCAAGGCCGCGGACATCGCGCGCAAGTCGCTCACCGTGGTCTCGGAGCACGCCGACCGCGGCGCACGCGCGGCGCTCAAGCTGCTCGAGGACCAGGACCGCGACYACGCCTACGTGGTGAGCGCCGGCAAGCGCTACCTGGGCACGGTGTCGGCCGACACGCTGCGCGCGGCCCTCGACGGGCATTCGGGCCCGCTGGGCCTGCAGCACGCGTTCCTGGATGCGCTGCCGCCGATCGCGGCGGATGCGCCCGTGGCCGGCCTGTTCGGGCAAGTGGCACAGGCGCCGTGCGCCGTGCCGGTGGTGGCCGGCGACGGCCGCTTCTGCGGGGCCATCAGCAAGACCACGCTGCTGAAGTTCCTCGACCGCGACACGCCRCCGATGGAGCCCGCGACTGCCGTCGCCATCGCCGAAACGCTCTGACCCCGAAGGACCTCTTGATGAACGACACCGCACTTCCTTCCGAACTCGCCCCGTTGAATGACGCCGTGGCGTCGCCGCCGTCGCTGCCGCCGCAGACATCCATCGACCCCTGGGCCAGCGTCTCCGCGACGCCCGATGCGTCGGCGACCAGCAACTGGCTCGATGCACCGGCCCCGATCGACGCGGCCCGGCAACTGGCCGGTTCGGCCGATCCCGCGGCCGGCGGCTTCCAGCTGCAACGCCTCTGGGATGGCTCCATGCCCGTCGAGTCCTGGATCAATCAGGGGCTCGGCTGGGTGGTCGAGCACTTCCGCCCCTTTTTCCAGACCGTGCGGCTGCCCATCGACGGCACGCTGACCTGGGTGCAGGGCCTTCTCAACGGTCTCCCGGCACTGGCCATGATCGCGCTGATCGGCCTGCTGGCCTGGCAGTTCGCCGGCCGCAAGCTCGCCATCGGCACCGCCGTGTCGCTGCTGCTGGTGGCGCTGCTCGGCATCTGGTCCGAAGCGATGGTCACGCTGTCGCTGGTGCTGACCTCGCTGGTGTTCTGCTTGGGTGTCGGCCTGCCGATGGGCGTGCTGCTGGCCAGCAGCGACCGGGCCCAGCGCCTGATG
>NZ_JBFUCI010000205.1:0-10840 GCF_056405335.1 Variovorax sp. P1_H12_2 | reverse complement strand
ACTGATATCCCAGCCGTGTTCAAGATCACTGCCAAAACAACAGGTGCTCCAGCAACGGGAGTTTGGCCGTACCTTTTCAGCGATGAAGACGGTCTGAACCACACGCAAGTGCCAATCTGGCAGGTTAGTGCCGGGGTGTTTACGTTCGTTTCGCCCATCAACGGCCTAGCTTTGAACACCAAACTGTCCCAAGGAGTGCACAAGGGCTCCCTGAAGTTGAGGCTATGCAAAGACAGGGATTGCGTTGGGGAATATGCGATCACTGCCGCCAACGGCTTGCCCTACGTCTTGAATGTCTTGCCACCCATGGTGTTCACGGTCGAAGCTAACGGCGCGCCCGTCCCTGTTACTACGTGCTGCGGGAACGATCCGTTCAAAGAGTCAAACGTGCAGGTGCGGCGTGGGGATACCGTGACTGTGCACTCTACGATGCCAGTTTCTCAATGGGAGGTATTGACGGGCGGCTCGACAGCCGTCAACGAATCTAAGACCACCACTTCATGGACTGGAACTATGAAGTATGGAGGATCCTCAGGATCTCCAGTGGAAGTTGTCTATATGTCCGTCAACGGTTGGACCCCCTACAACGATCCAATTCTGCAACATGGCGGAAGAAGGTTGCATCTAGAAATTCTTCCGTGAAGGTCGAGACGCGGCATGTCGTATGCGGTCGCGCTCGAAGCCCTTGTGTTATTGGTGTCGCCTCTCGGCATCGGGATGTCTCGCGCTGGCACCTCGGGTGGCGGCAACTGCAGCGCCACGAACTCGCCAGTCGATTGYCGCGTCGATACCTGCTGCCGCTTGACCGCTGTCACCGCGTCGTCCTGCTCCGTCACCCAGCGCCGCAAGAGATTGGCGCTCACCCCATGTGCCATAGCCACCGTAGCCGTTCGCAACGCCGGAGGGTGTGATGCTGCCGATCTGGGCGACGACCTTATAGCCCGCCGTCCCGAACGGGCTGCCGGCCTTCTCGTAGCAACTGCCCCAGCTGTGGCCGAACCAGGGCAGTTGATGGTGTGCGCAATCTTGCCACTCGGACCGTAGGTCTGGGTGGGACGTGGCGCAGCCGGCGAGCGGCAGCAGTCAGCATTTCAGATCGAAGAACTGTTTGCGGGCTTTGTAGAGATCAACTTCGACGCGGGCTTTGGCCTCGCCTGCCGCTCGTGCCGCATCGGCTTCTAGCGAGGGCAGGCGGTTGTCGAGATCGGCGCATTGGGCCTGCTCGCGGGTGGGCAACTTCACGCGACGGCGCAAAACGTCCATGTCGGCGTGCGAGCGACCATGGAGCGGGCGCAGGGTGTTGTCGAAGGTCGCATTGAACTCTTCACGTTGCACGTCACGACCTTTGCGTGACTGGCCGGTCATTTTGTCCATGCCTTGCGTGGGCGTCGCGTCGATCACCTTGGCCCCGACGCATGGGGCGTCCGAGTAGCTGACCTTGCCGTTCGTCTCGCAGCGGTAGACCGTGGGCTGCGCGGCCACGGGCAACACCAGCATGGCGACGGCGGCAGCGATGGGCAGGCGCAGCATGCTCGCGGTCACCAGAGCTTCCACCACGGCCGCCGGGCCAACCGCAGTTGCTGCGGCCGAGTATCGAGGCTGTCGAAGATGCTGGCGGCGGCGCCGAAGCGGCTACGCGGTCCGTCGTCGGCCGCACCCGTGCTGCTCAACGCGCAAGCCTGATTCCCCGCCTGGGCGATGTGGTGGGCCTGCTCGGGGGCATCGTCGAGGGGGAGGGTGCCGGAATTGGTCATGGGGGATGATTCTGGCGCGGCGGACGACGGGTGGCGAAAATGCGATACAGGGCTTATTTTCTAGCGTCGCAAGACCCGCAGATCAATTCGCCTCTCAGCCTGCTGGCGTCGCAGTCAAATACTGGATAAAAAACCAGTAGTTCGCTACGATAGCGCCATGGACGACGCGCAGAAGGACCAGTGGATTGCGGCCTGCGCCCACCGGCTGCAGCGCCAGTGGCGCACGGTCGACCCAGAGCAGCTTGAAGACGTGGCCGCCGACCTTTGGCGCGACCCGCGCCTGCGCGCGATGACGCCGGCGGACGCCGCGGTCGATTGGCTCCGGCCCGTGGCGACCGGCCCACATCACGGCACGAGTTCGCGGCCAGGGCAAGGCTGAGCGGCGAGACGCGGCCCGATGTCTGTAAACTTTGGAAACGAGACGCTGCGCGAGTGCCGCGCGCGCCTCGGCGCAAACAATGACACGGTTCAACCCGGATGTGTTTCGATGGGCGAGAGAAACCGCCGGTCTTGAGCCGGAGGACGCTGCACGCGCCATCGGCATTGCCGCCGCATCGCTGAAGGCCATCGAGGGCGGCGAGAAGGAGCCCTCGCGCACGATGCTGTCGAACATGGCGCGGGTCTACCGTCGCTCGTTGCTCACCCTGTACCTGCCGGCGCCGCCGACGAAGGGGGACCGAGGCGAAGATTTCCGCACTGTCGTCGCAGAACGAAGCGTTGAGGCCGAGGCCGACGTGGATGCGCTCGTGCGCGACCTCCGCGCGCGGCAGAGCCTGGTGCGGGCTGTCCTTGAAGATGATGAGGACGCGCGGCCGCTGGACTTCATCGGCTCGGCAAAGATGGAGGCCGGTGTCCCAGCTCTTCGCGAGGCGATCGAGAAGTTACTGGGCGTCACCCGCGCGGAGTACCGGGCGCAGAAGGACGCCGACGGCGCCTTCAACCTGCTGCGTGATCGTGCCGAGCGGGCAGGGGTGTTCGTGCTGCTCGTCGGCAACCTCGGAAGCCACCACTCGACCATCCCTGTTGGGGCATTCCGTGGCTTTGCCATTGCCGACCCCCTCGCGCCCTTCGTCGTCATCAACGACGGGGACGCGAAGGCGGCATGGTCGTTCACCCTGCTGCACGAACTGGCACACCTGTTCCTCGGCGCCACGGGCGTCAGCGGCAGCGGGGTGCCTGAGATGAAGATCGAGAAATTCTGCAATGACGTGGCCGGCGAGTTTCTGCTGCCGGTCGCGGACTTGGAGATGCTCAATCTCGCGGGGCTCGACGTGAACGCGCAGATCGCCACCATTTCGCAGCATGCCGATCGCTGGCGCGTGAGCCGGCAGATGGTCGCCTACGGCCTGCACAAGGCCGGGCGCCTGTCGCTCGATGACTGGAAGGCGCTGTCGGTTGAAATTCACACGCGCTGGATCGCGGAAAGGCGGCGCGAGAAGGAAATCGCCAAGATGAAGAAGAGCAGCGGCCCAAGCTACTACGTCGTCCGGCGTCACCGCCTAGGCACCGCCATGCTCAATTTCGCGCACCACGCCATGGATGCGGGAACGCTGTCGCCGGTCAAGGCCGCCAAGGTGCTCGGGGTCCGGCCCCGTAGCGTCTATCCGTTGTTGGCTGTCGCCTGATCGGTCGCTCGATGCTCTATCTGCTTGACGCGAGCGTGTTGATCACTGCCCACAACTCCTACTACCCGGTGGATAGCGTGCCCGAGTACTGGGAGTGGCTCACCTACCAGGGTGAACAAGGCCGCGTGAAGATGCCGTTCGAAATCTTCGACGAGGTCAAGGACGGCCCGGACGACGCCGACAAGGATTTGCTCTTTGCATGGTTGCAAGAGGACGCCAACAAGAAGGCGCTGCTGTTGAGCGACGCGGTGGACCCGGGCCTTGTGCAGAAGGTCATCACTGAGGGCTACGCCCCCGACCTCACGGACGATGAGGTCGAGCAGATCGGCCGCGATCCGTTCCTGACTGCCTACGCGCTGTCCGACAAGGGGAAGCGGTGCGTCGTGACGGTCGAAATCTCCAAGCCGAAGAAGCAGCGCCAGAACCGTAAGCTCCCCGACGTGTGCAGCTCCTTCGGGCAGGACTGGTGCGACCCGTTCGAGTTCAATCGGGCGCTGGGCTTCAGCACCCGGTGGAAGCAAAAGTTGGGGAAGTAGGGCGCGCGCCGATCAGCGTAGCGGCAATGCGGTTGATTCTGTCACCAGACTGTCACCGATCGGCCAATGAAAAAAGCCTGCTATCGAATCGATAGCAGGCTTTTCAACGCTTACGCGGTGTTGGTGGTGGGCCCTGAGTGACTCGAACACTCGACCTACGGATTAAGAGTCCGCTGCTCTACCAACTGAGCTAAGAGCCCCTGATCGACATTTCTGTCATTCAGGCAATCCCACGATTATAGCCACAACTTTTGGCGCGGCCGTCAGATCCGCTCAAAAATGCAGGCGATGCCCTGGCCGCCGCCGATGCACATGGTCACCAGCGCGTAGCGGCCCTGGATGCGCTCCAGCTCGTACAGGGCCTTGACGGTGATCAGCGCCCCAGTGGCGCCGACCGGGTGGCCGAGCGAGATGCCGGAGCCGTTGGGGTTCACCTTGGCCGGGTCCAGGCCCAGGTCCTGGCTCACCGCGCAGGCCTGCGCCGCAAAGGCCTCGTTGGCTTCGACCACGTCCATGTCGGAGGCCTTCAGCCCCGCCTTCTCGAGCGCCTTGCGCGAGGCCGGCACCGGGCCGATGCCCATGTAGGCCGGGTCCACGCCCGCGAAGGCATAGGCCACGATGCGCGCCATCGGCTTCAGGCCGCGCCGCGCCGCTTCTTCCTTCTCCATCAGCACCACGGCCGCGGCCGCGTCGTTGACGCCGGAGGCGTTGCCCGCGGTCACGGTGCCGTTTTCCTTGAGGAAGGCGGGCTTGAGCTTGCTCATGTCCTCGATCTTGGCGTCGTGTCGCACGTGCTCGTCGGTGTCGAAGTAGGTGGTGCCCTTGCGGCTCTCCAGCGGCACCGGAACGATCTGCGTCTTGAAGTAGCCGCCCTCGATCGCCTTCTGGGCGCGCTGGTGGCTGGTCAGCGCGGTCTGGTCCTGGGTCTCGCGGCTGATTCCCCATTTCTTGGCGATGTTCTCCGCCGTGATGCCCATGTGGATGGTCTGGAAGGGGTCGTGCAGCGCGCCCAGCATCATGTCGACCATCTTGCTGTCGCCCATGCGCGCGCCCCAGCGGGCGGTGAGCGAGGCGAAGGGGGCGCGGCTCATGTTTTCGGCGCCGCCGCCGACGGCCACCTTGGCGTCCCCGAGCTGGATGCTCTGGGCCGCRCTCACGATGGCCTGCAGGCCCGAGCCGCACAGGCGGTTGACGGTCAGCGCGGGTGTCTCCTGGGCGCAGCCGCCCTCGATCGCGGCCACGCGGGCCATGTACATGTCGCGCGGCTCGGTGTTGATGACGTGGCCGAAGACCACGTGCTCGACGTCCTTGCCGTCGACCTTGGCGCGCGCCAGCGCTTCCTTGGTGACCAGGGCGGCGAGCTTGGTGGGCGGGACGTCCTTGAGGCTTCCGCCGAAAGTTCCGATCGCGGTGCGAACGCCGCTGACGACAACCACTTCTTTCATCACAGTTCTCCTTTGCAAACGAAGCACCGATGATGCCAGCCCGGGCGCCGTGCGGGTGACATCGGCGCTACCATGCCTTCCCCAACCAGGAACCTGCCATGGACGAAGTCGATTCCCCGGGTCAAGTGGTCGTCACGGGCGCCGCCGGCGCGCTGGGCCGTGCCGTGGTGCAGCTGTTCCTCGACAGGGGGGGCCGCGTGGCGCTGATCGACCATCGGCTGGAGCACCTCGTCAGCAGCTTTCCCGGGCTCGACAACTCGCAGCACCTGCTGCTCCAGGCCGACGTGACCTCGGTGGAGGCGATGGCCGGGGYGGGGCAGCGGGTGCTCGGCACCTTCGGCGGGCAGGTCGATGCCCTGGTGCACATCGCCGGCGGCTTCGAGATGGGCGAGCCGGTGCATGCGCTCGGCCGCGCGGCCTGGGACCGAATGATGAACCTGAACGCCTGGTCGTTCGTGGCGGTGACGCAGGCGCTGGTGCCGGCGATGATCGAGCGCAAGTCCGGCCGCGTGGTCGCCGTGACCGCCAAGACGGCGGCGCGCGGCGCCGCGGCCATGGCGGCGTACATTGCGTCGAAGAGCGCGCTGCAGCGGCTGGTCGAAGCCTCGGCCGCGGAACTGGCGCCGCACGGCATCACCGTCAACAGCATCGCGCCCAGCGTGCTCGACACCCCCGCCAACCGCCAGGCCATGCCCGATGTCAACCCGAACCAGTGGGTGTCGACCTCGGTGGCGGCCCGCACCGTCGCCTTCCTGGCCTCGCCGGCGGCCGCGGCGCTGCACGGCCAGCACCTGACGCTCGACGCCTGAGTCCGGCGCCCAGCCAGGGCCCGGGCTGAGCTGAGTTGAGCTGAGCTGAGCTTGCACCAAGGGGCAAATCGCGTGTCACCTTAGGACAAGTGCGCTTTGCCGCCGGCGTGCGCATGCTCTCGACACGCTCTGGCGCGGCAGCATGGCTGCCCCGTGCCCGCGCGACGATGCAATAACCCGGAGGCCGCCATGGCAGCGAAGAAGCCCGCTCAGCAATCGACGGCCGCATGACTGCCGTCCTGCCGTCCTGGAACGAGGGCCCGGCCAAGGCCTCGATCACCGACTTCGTGGCCCGGGTGACGCTGGAGGGCGGGCCGGACTTCGTCCGCCCGGCCGAGCGCATTGCGACCTTCGACAACGACGGCACGCTGTGGTGCGAGCAGCCGATGCAGTCGCAGGTCTTCTTTGCGCAGGATCGGCTGGTCGCGCTCGCGGCCCAGGATCCTGCATTGAAGGAACGCCAGCCCTTCAAGGCCTTCCTCGAGCACGACCTCCAGACGATCGCGAGGCTGGGCAAGCAGGGCGCCTTCGACGTCGCTTTCTTCACGCATGCCGGCGTGACCGAGGACGATTTCCAGGCCATTGCGAAGGCGTGGCTCGCCTCGGCCAGACACCCGAAGCTCGGCCGCCGTTTCACGGAGTGCGCCTACCAGCCCCAGATCGAACTGCTCGACTACCTGCGCGCCCACGGGTTCAAGACCTTCATCGTCACCGGCGGCGGCATCGACCTGGTGCGCGCCTTCTCCGAGGAGGTCTACGGCATTCCCGTGGAGCAGGTCATCGGCAGCAGCACGAAGACGCGCTTCGAGATGCGCGACGGGCGTGGCGAGCTGTGGAAGCTGGCGGAACTCGGCACTTTCGATGACCGCGAAACCAAGCCGCAGAACATCGGCCTGCACATCGGCCGGCGTCCGATCCTTGCCTTCGGCAATTCCGACGGCGACCTCGCGATGCTGCGCTACGTCAAGTCGGGCGCCGGCCCGCGGCTGGCGCTGCTGCTGCACCACGACGACGGCGAGCGCGAGTTCGCCTACGACCGCGAGTTCCGGCTCAGTCCGCTGGTCGACGCGCTCGACCATGCCGGCGACTACGGCATCGATCTGGTCAGCATGCGGCGCGACTGGAACACGGTGTTCGTCCCGCGGACGGCCACACCATGACCCGGGCACGGGCGCATCCGCGCATGGGCCGTCGCGCGGGCCCGCCCTTCCGGCAAGGCCGGGCCGAATGCTTCCCGCTGCAGGAGATGACCATGGCGCAGGCAGTCCCGGGTCCCGACACCAAGACCAAGCTCAGCGACGACTACGTGCGCATGGTGGCGCGCGACGCCTTCTTCTGGGCCTGGCCGATCGTCAACGTGCACAACCGCCGCGTCGCCTTCGGCGGCTTGCCGCATCCGATGCTGCTGGGCGGCGTGCTGCCGGTCGGGCCGGCCAACAGCCTGACCATGCTGACCGACTACATCGATCCGGCCGAGCGCGCGGTGGCCTGTCCGAACCAGGACGTGGTGTATGGCAACGGCATCGTCGCGCTGGACCAGTCGCCGGTGGTGCTCCAGGTGCCCGATTTCGGCGACCGCTTCTGGGTCATCCAGGTGGTGGATTCGCGCACCGACAGCGTTGCCGAACTCGGCAGCATGTACGGCACGCAGGCCGGCTTCTACCTGCTGGTCGGGCCGAACTGGGTCGGCGCGGTGCCGCCGGGCATCCGCCGGGTGTTCGTCTCGCAGACCGGCACCGGCGTGGTGATTCCGCGGGTGTTCCGCGAAGACACCGAAGAGGATCTGTTGGCGGCGCAGTCGGTCATCAGCCGGATCGGGCTGTACCCCGTGGCGCAGTTCGACGGCAGGATCAAGCGCACCGACTGGTCTCGGGTGCCGGCCGTGCCGAACGCGGCCGACCGCGGTGGCGGCGAAACCCGATGGGTGCCGCCCGAGACTTTCCTCGAGAGCCTGCCCGCCGCGCTGGCCGATGCGAAGCCGCTGCCGGGCGAATCGGCGCGCTATGCGCAGGTGCTGGCGGTGGTGGACGCGGTCGCCGGYGATGCGCACCTCAAGGAGGTCTTCGAGCAGGCGGTGGCGGCGGCCGACCGGGAACTGGTCGAGCCGCTGTTCGAGTTCCGCAACTACGGGCGGCAGTTGCCGCACCACTGGTCGACGATCGCCAACGGCGCCTGCTTCGGCACCGACTACTTCACGCGCACGGCGGTCGCGAAGTCGAACATCTTCGTCAACAGGCCCAACGAGACGCAGTATTTCTACCAGGACCTGGACCAGGACGGCGCGCGCCTGTGCGGCGCCGGGTGCTATGCCCTGACCTTCGCGCCGGGAGAGCTGCCGCCGGTGAAGGGCTTCTGGTCGCTGACGCTGTACAACGCGCATCACTTCTTCGAGCCCAATGCGCTCGGGCGCTATTCGGTGGGCACCAAGAGCAGGTCGCTGCGTTTTGCCGAGGACGGCTCGCTGACGATCTACGTGCAGCCGCAGTCCCCCGGCGTCGAGCACGAAAGCAACTGGCTGCCCGCGCCGAGCGGCGGCGCGAGCGAGTTCTCGCTCTATCTCCGCGCCTACTGGCCCGAGCCTGCCGCCGTGGACGGCCGCTGGACGCCGCCGGCGGTCGTCCGTTTTGAATGAATCACGAGGAGTTTTCATGAGTCGAATCACAGGCAGCGCCGCGATCTTCCTGGTCGCCGCGCTGGCGGCGCAGGCGATGCCGGCGGGCGCGCAGCCCACCGCGGTCGCCACGGCGGCCGCCTCTGCCATCGGTGGCGAACTGCCCTGGCCGCGCACCGTCCAGTCCGGCAACGCGAGCCTGAGGGTGTACGAGCCGCAGCTCGACAGCTGGGACGGCGTGAAGCTGGCCGGGCGCGCGGCGGTGCAGGTCGAGATCGGCAGCAACCCGCCGCAGACGCGCTACGGCATCGTCACCTTCGAGGCCCGCACGCTGACCGACAAGGGGCGCCGCCTGGTCACCCTCGACGGCGTGCGTTTCGCCAAGGTCGATTTTCCGTCCTCGACCGCGGCGCAGGCGCAGGCCTGGAGCGATGCCATCGCGCGCGACCTCGGCGGCCGCTCGCGCACCATCGCGCTGGATCGGCTCGAGGCCGCGATGGCGATCGTCCAGACCCGGCAGCCCGAGGAGCGCAAGCCGCTGGCCAACGAGCCGCCGCGCATCGTGTTCTCCAGCGCACCGTCGATCCTGGTCACGATCGACGGCGAGCCGCGCTATGGCCGGCTGCAAGGGACGCCTTTCGAGCGCGTGCTCAACACCCGGCCGCTGCTGCTGCGCGACGGCTCGGGCACCTACTACCTGAAGGTGTTCGACGGCTGGATGACGGCCGTTGCGCTGAACGGGCCGTGGAAGGTGCTCCACGCGCCGTCGAAGGAGCTGGGCCGGGCTTTCAAGACCGCCATGGATGCGCACCAGATCGACCCGCTCACGGGGCAGAGCACCCCCGACCGCCCGGCGCCGCGGCTCGAGAGCCATGCGCCGATGGTCTTCGTGGCCACCGCGCCGACCGAACTCATCGTGACCGACGGCACGGCACGGCCGGTGCCGCTCAGCGGGGCGCCGCTGCTCTATGTGGAGAACACCACCGGCAACATCTTCATGGACATGCAGGACAACATGACCTACGTCCTGATTGCCGGCCGCTGGTTCCGTTCGGCCTCCACCGCCGGTCCGTGGCAGTTCGTTCCGGCCAATGCCCTGCCGCCCGCGTTCGCGCGGATCCCCGACGACAGTCCGAAGGAGAACGTCAAGGCTTCGGTCGCCGGCACTTCGCAGGCGCGCGAGGCCGCGATCGCGGCGACCGTGCCGCAGACGGCCGCGGTCAAGGTGGCGGGCACCTCGCTGACGCCGCCGCGTTTCGACGGCGAGCCGGTGTTCAAGCCGATCGCGGGCACCTCGCTGTCCTACGTCGAGAACACGCCGACCGCGATCATCCGGGTCAGCGACGGCGCCTACTACGCGGTCGAGAACGGCGTCTGGTTCAGCGCTGCGTCGGTGCGCGGGCCGTGGAAGGTCGCCCGATCGGTGCCGGCGGCGATCTATTCGATTCCGCCGAGTTCGCCGCTGCACTACGTGACCTACGTGCGCATCTACGACACGACGCCCGACACGGTCTACGCCGGTTACTCGCCGGGCTACATGGGCGCGATCGTCGACCCGGTCTCGGGCGTGGTGGTGTACGGCACGGGTTATGTCTACAACCCGTGGATCGGCTCGGTCTGGTATGGGCCGCCGGTCACCTACGGCTATGGCGCGGCGGTGGCGTACACGCCGTGGACCGGCTGGGCGGTGGCCTTCGGCCTCGGCTGGGCCTGGGGCGCGGCGACCGTGGCCACCGGCTGGGGCTGGGGCCCGTATCCGTACTGGGGGCCCTGGGCCGCGCCGGTGTGGGGCGGGGCCGCCTTCGGCCCGCGCGGCGGCGCGGTGGCCTGGGGACCCGGCGGCTGGGCCGGCTACAGCGGCAACGTCTACAGCCAATGGGGCAACCGCGCGACGGTGTCGCGCGCCGCCGGCGGCTACAACGCCTGGACCGGCAACGCCTGGGCCGGGCAGGTGGGTTCCTCGTACAACTCGCGCACCGGCATCGCCTCGGCGGGCCAGCGCGGCGCGATCGGCAACGCCTACACCGGCAACTACGCGGCGGGCGGGCGCGGTGCGGCGG
>NZ_JBFUCI010000204.1:0-10851 GCF_056405335.1 Variovorax sp. P1_H12_2 | reverse complement strand
GGTTCACGCTGAGCGCGATCAGCACCAGCATCGCGCCCGGGAACACCGTGATCCACCATTCACCCGAGAACAGGTAGTCGTTGCCGACGCGGATGAGCGTGCCCAGCGACGGCGAGGTCGGCGGCACGCCGACGCCCAGAAAGGACAGAGTGGCTTCGGTGATGATCGCGGTCGCGACCTGGATCGTCGCCAGCACCATCACCGGACCCATCACGTTCGGCAGCACATGGCGCACCATGATGCGCCAGGGCGAGACACCGGTCACGCGCGCCGCCTGCACGTATTCCTTGCTGCGCTCGACCAGCGTCGAGCCGCGCACGGTGCGCGCGTACTGCACCCAGCCGGTCATCGAGATCGCGACGATCAGCACGCCGAAGGCCACCGAGGTCGGCGCATCGGGAAACAGCGCCCGACCGACGCCGGCCATCAGCAAGGCGATGAGGATCGGCGGGAACGACAGCATGACATCGCAGACGCGCATCAGGAAGGCATCGAGCCAGCCGCCCCAGAAGCCGGCGAGCAGTCCGAGCAGCACGCCGACCACGACCGAGAGCACCACCGACACCAGGCCGACGATGAGCGAGATGCGTGCGCCGTAGATCACGGCCGAAAGAATGTCGCGGCCCTGGTCGTCGGTGCCCAGCAGGTATTTGGAAGAGCCCTCCGCGCTCCAGGCCGGCGGCAGGCGCGCATCGCCGAGCTCGAGCAGTGCGAGGTCGAAGGGATTGTGCGGCGTCACCCAACCGGCRAACACCGCAGCGAACAGACAGGCGAAAGCGATCGCAGCGGCCAACATCGCGACCGGCGAACTGCGGAAGCTGTGTCCGACATCGCTGTCGAGCCAGCGGGCTAGAGTTTTTTTCATCGAGGAGCGGAAAGAAGGCGCCTATTGGCCAGAGGAGATCAGGCCGGCGCCGGGCCGCCAGCGCGGCGAAGTCCGCGCTTCGCTCTGGCGGGCGGCCTGCGACTGCCCCCTCGGGGGGCAGCGAGTACACGCAGTGACGGAGCGTGGGGGCTCATGTACTAAGGCTTGATGCTCATCCACTTGAAGTACATGAAGTTGTCGGCCAACTGCGTCAGCTCGACCTTCTTGCTCACGCCCCAGGCCAGCGACTGCTGGTGCAGCGGCAGATGACCGACGTCGTCCGCATGGATCGCGAACGCTTCCTTGATCAGCTCGTTGCGCTTGCCCTTGTCGCTCTCGGACTGGATCTTCTTGGTCAGCTCGTCGAGCTTGGGATTGCAGTAGGCGCCCAGATTGAACTGCCCGGTGCCCTTGTCGTCCGGGCACGCGGTCAACGACGACAGCGCGTTGTGTGCGTCGTAGGTGGTCGGGGTCCAGCCGAGCATGTAGAAGCTGGTGTCGCGGCGCAGGATCTTCGGGAAGTAGGTGCCCTTGGTCTCGGTTGCGAGATTGATCTTGACGCCGATCTTCGCCAGGTTCGACGCGATGCTCTGGCAGATCTGGCCGTCGTTCACGTAGCGGTCGTTCGGACAGTTCATCGTGACCTCGAAGCCGTTCGGGTAGCCGGCTTCGGTCAGCAGCTTCTTGGCGGCGTCGACATCGTAGGACGGGCGCTTGTCCTGCTCGGCGGTCCAGCCGTTGACGCCGGGGCCCACCAGCAGGGCCGTCGGGCGCGAGGCGCCGCGCATCACGGTCTTCTGGATGCCGACGATATCGATCGCCTGGTAGAAGGCCTGGCGCACGCGCTTGTCCTTGAACGGGTTCTTGCCCTTGACGCTGGAGTACTGCAGTTCGTCGCGCTTCTGGTCCATGCCCAGGAAGATCGTGCGCAGCTCGGGGCCGGCGATCACGCGCGCGTTCGGGCTCGCCGTGATGCGCGCGATGTCCTGCACCGGCACCGGTTCCATCACGTCGACCTGGCCGGACACCAGGGCGGCGACGCGGGTCGCGGGATTGGCGATCGGCGTGAAGATGACTTCCTGCGCGTTGCCCTCGATCTTGCCCCAGTAGGTGGCGTTGCGGGTGAACACGGTGCGAACGTCGGGCTGGCGCTCGCGCACGCGGAAGGGCCCGGTGCCGTTGGCCTTGAACGAGGCCGTGTTCTCGATGCCCTTGCGCTTGTCGACCGGCTTGGCGGCGCCGTTCTCCTCGCACCACTTCTTGCTCATGATCATGGTCAGCGAGATCACGTCGGGCAGGATCGGGAACGCGCCGGCGGTCTCGATCTCGACCGCATGGCTGTCGACCTTGCGCACTTCCTTGATGTCGCTCAGCGTGGCCTTCATGTCGGAGCCGTCGCCCTTGGCGCGTGCGAAGCTGAAGACCACGTCGTCCGCCGTGAACGGCGTGCCGTCGTGGAATTGAACCCCCTTGCGCAGTTCGAAGCGCCACACGTTCGGCGAGGTCTGCTTCCAGCTCGTCGCCAGCAGCGGCGCCAGGCTCAGGTCCTTGTTGCGCCCGGTCAGCGTCTCGTAGACGTTGGCGGCCACGCTGAGCTGCAGCGATTCGTTGAGCGAGTGCGGATCGAGCGACAGTGCATCGCCCTGGTTCGCGATCCGAATGGTTTGCGCGCCAGCCATCAGGCTCGCGGTCGCCAGCACGGACAGGATCGCGGCCGCGACCACACTTTTCTTCAGACTCATGAGAAGCACTCCTCGGGTTGAAATGACTCAGGATGCCGTCGACGAGACGGTCCTGGTTCCTGTTTTGCCGGCCTTGGCGGCCAGCGGCATGCCCTGCTCGACCAGGCCCGCGTGCAAGGCGGCGCCCAACGGCAGGATCTCGTCGTTGAAATCGTATTTGCTGTTGTGCAGGAAGGCGCCGCCCCGGGCGTCCTGGCCGATGCGCAGGTAGGCACCGGACTTCTTCTGCAACATGAAGGAGAAGTCCTCGGCGCCCATGCTCGGCTCCATGTTGCGCTCGACGTTGTGCGCACCCACCAGGGACTGCGCGACGTCGCCCGCGAACACGGCCTCGGGCGCGGAGTTGATGGTGGCCGGATAGATGCGCTCGAACCTCACCTGGGCGGTGGCGCCGAAGCCCGCGGCCACCGCGCTGCACAGTTCCGACAGCCGCCGCTCGACCTGCTCCTGCACACGGGAGCTGAAGGTGCGCACCGTGCCGACCAGCGTCGCCTTGCCCGGCACCACGCTCATCGCCCCGAGGTCGCCCGCCTGCACGGCRCAGATGCTGACGACCGCAGCGTCGATCGGCCGCACGTTGCGCGACACGATGCTCTGCACCGCCGTGATGATGTGCGCCGAGACCACCACCGGGTCGACCGTCAGGTAGGCATGCGCGCCGTGGCCGCCCTTGCCCTCGACGTCGATCGTGATGCGGTCGGCGGCCGCCATCATCGCGCCGCGATTGATGCCGACCGTGCCGGCCGGCATGCCGGGCCAATTGTGCATCGCGTAGACCGAGTCGACCGGGAAGCGGTCGAACAGGCCGTCCTCGATCATCACGCGGGCGCCGGCGAAGCCCTCCTCGCCGGGCTGGAAGATGAGCACCGCGGTGCCGTCGAAGTTGCGGGTCTCGGCCAGGTAGCGCGCGGCGCCGACCAGCATCGCGGTGTGGCCGTCATGCCCGCAGCCGTGCATCAGGCCGTGCTTTGCCGAGCGCCATTCGAAGTCGTTGTCCTCGCACATCGGCAGGGCGTCCATGTCGGCCCGCAGGCCGATCATGCGGCCGCTGGCCGTCGAGCGGCCACGGATCACGCCGACCAGGCCGGTCTTGCCGATGCCCGTGTGAATCTCGTCCACGCCGCACGCCTTCAGGGCCTCCCGGACACGGCCCGCGGTATAGATCTCCTCGAATCCGAGTTCGGGATGCGCATGCAGATCGCGCCGGAAAGCGGTCAGCTCCGGATAGAAACGGGCGATGTGCGCGAAGGGCCTGCCGGCCGCCTGGAGTCGGGATTCAGTCATTTCGATTTTCTTCGCACATCTAGTGACCTCCGGCGTTGCCGATCCGCAACCGCGGGTCGACCACGAAATAGAGCAGGTCGACCACGAGATTGATCGTCACGAAGATCAATGCGATCAGGCACAGGTAGGCCGCCATCACCGGGATGTCGGCGAAGGTCACGGCCTGGATGAACAAGAGCCCCATGCCGGGCCATTGGAAGACCGACTCGGTGATGATCGAGAAGGCGATCAACCCGCCCAATTGCAGTCCGGTAATGGTCATCACCGGCACCAGCGTGTTCTTGAGCGCGTGGCCGAAGTGAATCGCGCGGTCCGACAGGCCCCGCGCGCGCGCGAACTTGATGTAGTCGGCACGCAGCACCTCGAGCATTTCGGCGCGCACCAGCCGCATGATCAGTGTGAGCTGGAAGATCGCCAGCGTGATCGCCGGCAGCACGATGTGCATCCAGCCATCGGACGTCAGCAGGCCGCTGCTCCACCAGCCCAGTTGCACCGTCTCGCCGCGGCCGAAGCTCGGAAACCAGGCCAGGTGCACCGCGAACACCAGGATCAGCAGGATGCCGATCAGGAAGGTCGGCAGAGAGACGCCGAGCAATGACAGCGTCATGAACACCTGGCTCATGAAGCTGCCGCGCTTGAGCGCGGTGTAGACACCCATCGGAATGCCGATCGCGAGAGCGAGGACGGCCGCGACCAACGACAGCTCCAGCGTGGCCGGGAAGCGCTCGCCGATCAAGCGCGAGACCTTGGCGCCCTGACGCAGGCTGAGGCCGAACTCGCCTTGCGCGGCGTTGACGAGGAAGTGCCAGAACTGCACGAAGAAGGGCTTGTCGAGCCCCAGGGCGGAGCGAAGCTCGCGAACCTGCTCGGGCTTGGCATCCTGGCCCAGCAGGAAGACGACCGGATCACCCACGTACTGGAAGAGCAGGAAGGCGAAGAAGGCAACCGCGACCATGACGATCACGGCCTGGATCAGGCGGCGCAGTACGAAAGCAATCATTCAGCAAACGAAGTGTTCAACGATGCTAGCAGAGCAATCTGCGTGCCCATGCGGGGGTTCCCCGGGGGTGCGCAGCGCACTGCTGGAATGAAAAAAGCCACTCGACTTTCGTCGAGTGGCTTCTCAGACTTTCGATCGATGCTGGCTTACGCCAGCCTCAGATCAGAAAGCGTGACGGATACCGAAGTCGTAGCCCGTCGAGCTCTTCGGGATTCCGGTAACGATGGTGCTGCTCGACGAGAAGAAAGCCGGGCCGCCCAGCGTCAGGTCAGCACCGTCCTTGTTGCTGATGTACGCCACCGTTGCGTACAGGGCCGTACGCTTCGAGAGGTTGTGCACATAGCCCAGGGCCCACTTGTCCGACTTGGCATCGTTATTGAAACCGAGGAACGGATTGGCCGGGTTGATCAGGGTGCCGGTGTTCTGGTAGTTGACAGCCGAGTACGACATGCGGATCAGGCCAGGACCGACAGGAACGGTCGCGCCGAGCAGCCAGCCGTCAGCGCCAGGGTTACGCCAGCCGAACGGGTTGGTCACACCAGCGATGAAGCCCGTCGCGCTCTCTTGCTTGAGTTCGGCATTCGAGTATTCACCGAACACCTTGACCACGCCGAAGTCGTACGAAGCACCGAGGTTCCAGGTGTTCAGGTTGTTCGTGGTGCCTGCGTAGTAGTTCGACGCGATGGTGCTTTGGCCGTAGGCGATAGCAACGTCCAGGGGACCGTTGGCGTAGCCGACGCGACCACCACCGTAGCGGCCAGCACGCTCATTGCCAGGAACGAGCAGCAGCGCGGGGTTGTTCACGACCGCCAGCGAGCCGGGAGGGGTCAGGCCGGCCGGATCGTAGCTGGTCTTCTCGTTGAACGAGTACATCACCTGGCCATAGAAACCACCCAGGTTCGGCGGCAGGAAGTAGCCGACGGAGTTGCTGGCGCGAACGTAGTTTTGGTTCGCGGTGAAGCCACCCGTGCGGGCGCCGTTGCTGCTGAAACCGTTGGCGGTCGAGATCAGGTTGGTGCCCACGCCGTTGGTGCCGAACGGATCGAACACGGTGTCGTTCCAGAACGTCGGGGTGTAGTCACGACCGAGGCGGACTTCACCGAAGGCGCCGGACAGGCTGACGGTCGAACGACGGTTGAAGTTCAGGCCGCCACCGGTTGCAGCACCGGTGCCGTCATCGTTGTTCATGCCGGCTTCGAGCCAGAAGCTGGCAGCCAGGCCACCACCGAGGTCTTCCGTACCACGGAAGCCCAGACGGCTGGAGTTGTAGCCCGAGTTGGTCAGCTGCGTCTTGCTGGTCGTGACGCTCTGGGTGCCGAAGATGGGCACGCCATTGACGTTGCCCAGGAACACCGGCTGGTCCGTCTTGTTCGAGATGCCGTTGATCGTGGCGTCGACCACACCGAACAGGGTGACGGACGACTGAGCCGAGGCAATACCGGCAACAGCCAGAGCAGCCAGGGCAACTAGAGATTTTTTCATTGCAAGTTTCTCCAAGGTTAAACATAGGGCTCCGGTGCGAAGGGCTCACTGTGACTGGCACTTAGTGCTCCCACCGGACCCCGGGCCAACCTCCTTTTGGGAAGTTGTCGCTATTGCACCAGAGCCGCTTCATCAGGGCAAAACAATTCGCCCGAAAACGCGGCCGGGCGCAGCGTTTCGTTGCAGCGGTGCAACAAAGCTCTCGCACCCCTCCTCGTCTCACGATGCAAAAATYTCGACCGGAAACATGTGACACTTCGTACATCGGTTCCAATCGCGTCATGAACCGATCGCTTGACTCCGTCCTGGCAGTGGCAGACGCGGCGCTGCGCACCATGTTCGCCAAGCCGCATCCCACGCGGACGGCACCCCCTCCCGCCACGCCACCGGGCTCGCTGAGCGAGGCCGAGCGGCACGAAGCCGGCGCCCTGATGCGGGTCAACCATGTGGGGGAGGTTTGCGCGCAGGCCTTGTATACCGCGCAGGCAGCGGTCACACGGGATCCCGCCCTGCGGCGGCATTTCAACGAGGCCGCCCGCGAAGAAACCGACCACCTGGCCTGGACCCAGCAGCGGCTCGACGACCTGGGCAGCCATGCGTCGGTACTGAATCCGGTCTGGTACCTGGGCGCCTTCGGGCTGGGCCTGCTGGCGGGCCGGCTCGGCGACGCGACCAGCCTCGGCTTCGTCGCGGAGACCGAACGCCAGGTCGAGGCCCATCTGGATGGTCACCTCGACCGCCTGCCGGCCGGCGACACCGCCTCCCGGGCGGTGATCCAGCAGATGAAGCTCGACGAAGCCCGCCATGCCGCACAAGCCTGGAGCGCCGGTGCCAGAGAGCTCCCGGCACCCGCCAAGGCCCTCATGCGGATGGCGTCCCGCGTCATGACCACCGTGGCCCATAGGGTCTAGCTCGCCCCCAGGTTGGCTCACTTCGTGTAGCCGCCCACCCCCTGCCGGGGGCAACACCAGCGGCCCGGCGAAGCCGGTTCCGCGGTGTCTCCCCAACAGGCCTGGCTGCGCCGGCCGCGTGTGCCTCAGCCCAGTTCCACGAGGTCGAAGCTGGTGGTGATCTGGGCCGTCTTGCCCAACATGATGGTGGCCGAGCAATAGGTGTCGTGGCTCAGCGCGATCGCGCGCTCCACCGCGGCGGCCGGGATGCCTTTGCCGGCCACGGTGAAGTGCATGTGGATCTTGGTGAATACTTTCGGATCCTTTTCGGCCCGCTCACTGGTCAGCTTGACGCTGCAGCGCTCGACCTGGTGCCGCCCGCGCTTCAGGATCAGCACCACGTCGTAGGCGGTGCAGCCACCGGTGCCGGCCAGCACGGTCTCCATCGGCCGGGCCGCCAGGTTCTGGCCGCCGTTCTCGGGCTTGGCGGCATCCTGCGCGCCGTCCATCATCAGGACATGGCCGCTTCCGGTCTCGGCAACGAAGCCCATCGCCGACCGCGTGCCGGCATTGCCGGTCCAACTCACTGTGCATTCCATGATTCCAGGCCTCCAGAAGCCGCGGCAGAGGTCAAAACCCCTCCGCAGCGTGATTTAGTGTTCGAAAAGCGCAACTCGCGTGTTGCATTGCAGCAATCAACCGATATACTTTATTTCATCGCACATCGACACATGTGCACCGGTTGTCTCCTCCACCCTCCCAATTGGTGGATTTAGCCCCGAGCCGCAAGGCCCGGGGCTTTTTTCTTGGGCCCCGTGCGGCACGTGGCCGAGGCCTATGATCGCGGCCCTATGTCCACGCCTTCATCTTCCGCGCCCCTCACCCCCGCCGACTACCTCAAGAAGATCCTGACCGCGCGCGTCTACGACGTGGCCGTGGAATCGGCCCTCGAACCCGCTCGCGCCCTGAGCGCCAGGCTGGGCAACACGGTGCTGCTCAAGCGCGAAGACCAGCAGCCGGTCTTCAGCTTCAAGCTGCGCGGCGCCTACAACAAGATGGCGCACCTGAGCGCCGAGCAGCTCGCGAGCGGCGTGATCTGCGCGTCGGCGGGMAACCATGCACAGGGCGTCGCCCTGGGCGCCCACAAGCTCGGGGCGCGGGCCGTGGTGGTGATGCCGGTGACCACGCCGCAGCTCAAGATCGACGCCGTGCGGGCGCTCGGCGGCGAGGTGCACCTGCACGGCGACAGCTATTCGGACGCCTACGGCTATGCGCTCGAACAGCAGAAGCTGCATGGGTTCACCTTCGTCCACCCGTTCGACGACCCGGACGTGATCGCCGGCCAGGGCACGATCGCGATGGAGATGCTGCGCCAGCACCAAGGCCGGCTTGACGCGGTGTTCGTCGCCATCGGCGGCGGCGGCCTGATCTCGGGCGTGGCCAACTACATCAAGGCGGTGCGACCCGAGATCAAGGTGATCGGCGTGCAGATGAACGACTCGGACGCGATGATTCAATCGGTCGCCGCCCACCAGCGCGTGACGCTGCCCGATGTCGGCCTGTTCTCCGACGGCACCGCGGTCAAGCTGGTCGGCGAGGAGACCTTCCGCATCTCGAGCGAACTGGTGGACGAATTCATCACGGTCGACACCGACGCGGTCTGCGCAGGCATCAAGGACGTCTTCATCGACACGCGCAGCATCGTCGAGCCGGCCGGTGCGCTCGCGGTGGCGGCGATCAAGCAGTATGTCGAAGCCCGCGGCACCCGCGGCGAGACCTATGCCGCGATCCTCTGCGGTGCCAACATGAATTTCGACCGGCTGCGCTTCGTGGCCGAACGGGCCGAGGTCGGCGAGGAGCGCGAGGCGCTGTTCGCCGTGACCATTCCCGAGGAGCGCGGCAGCTTCCGCCGCTTCTGCGAGCTGATCGGACAGCTGCCGGGCGCCTCGCGCAACGTGACCGAGTTCAACTACCGCATCAGCGATTCGAAGGAGGCCCACGTGTTCGTCGGCCTGACCACGACCACGCGCGGCGAATCGAAGACCATCGCCGACACTTTCGAGGCGCACGGCTTCGGCGCCATCGACCTCACGCACGACGAACTCGCGAAGGAGCACATCCGCCACATGGTCGGCGGCCGCTCCGGGCTCGCGCACGAAGAGCGGCTGCTGCGCTTTGTCTTCCCCGAGCGGCCCGGGGCGCTGTTGAAGTTCCTGAGCCTGCTGCGGCCGAACTGGAACATCAGCCTGTTCCACTACCGCAACCAGGGCGCCGACTACGGGCGCATCCTGGTCGGGCTGCAGGTGCCTGCGGCCGAGCATCAGGCCTTCGACGATTTTCTGCTCACCCTCGGATATCCCTTCGTCGAGGAGACCGGCAACCCGGTTTACAAACTGTTTCTGCAGGCCTGAGGCCGGCGGCGTCTCAGCTCGGCGGCGCGGCGGGTGCGGTCACGGGCGGCGTGGGCGGCGTGGGCGGCGCATTCACGGGCGGCGGGGGCGGCGTGAGCGGCGCCACGACCGGCGCCATCATCGGCGGGAGGCCGGTCGGGGGCAGTGGCGCCGGCGGGGTCATCACGGCCAGGGGCTTGGTGGGCAGTTGCAGGGTGAACGCAGGCGCCGAGTCCCGGCTGGCGCCCAGCGTGACCGCGCGGCGGTCCAGGGACTGCAGCACGTAGCCTTCGGCGACCGGATAGCCGACCCGGAACGGCCGGGCCGGCTTGCCGTCGACAGCGATCAATGCGGCACCCTTCTGGTCGGCATCGGCCACCACGCCGAGCAGCACGAAGCGGCTCGCGGCATCGGGCTGTACGGCGGCTGCGGCGCGGGTCGGCACGGCGCCCAGCACCTGCGCCACCGCAGCGGGATCGACCTCGGCCGGCGCGGTGCTCGCCACGGCCGGCGGCGCCACGGCACCTGAGGGCGCTGCGAGCCTCAGGCCCCAGAACACGACGCTCGCCGCCGCCAGCGCCCACAGAGCGGTCGTGGCACCGGCCACAGGCCAACGGCTGGTTACAAAGGGAACTGACATCACCCCGGATTATCATTCAGTGAATACGGCCAGTTCCGTACCCCCGCTCCCCTTACACGCCTTCATGCCCAATTTCCACCGTTCTTCCGTCCGCGTCGTGCAGCGCGGCTTCACCCTGATCGAACTGATGGTCGTGCTGGTCATCATCGGCGTGCTCGCAGCGCTGATCGTGCCGAACGTCATCGAGCGGGCCGACGATGCCCGCGTGACCGCCGCCAAGACCGACGTCAACAACCTGATGCAGGCGCTCAAGCTGTACCGGCTCGACAACCAGCGCTATCCGACCTCCGAGCAGGGCCTGCAGTCCCTGCTGACCCGCCCGACCAGCGGCCCGGCGGCGCCCAACTGGAAGCCCTATGTCGAGAAACTGCCGAACGACCCCTGGGGCCGGCCCTACCAATACCTGAATCCGGGCGTCAAGGGCGAGATCGACGTGTTTTCGCTCGGCGCCGACGGCGAGCCCGGTGGCGAAGGCAAGAATGCCGACATCGGCAGCTGGCAGTAAGGTCCGCTGCCGCCCACCCGCCCCCGCCCGTACCAAGACCGGCGGCTTCACGC
>NZ_JBFUCI010000203.1:0-10868 GCF_056405335.1 Variovorax sp. P1_H12_2 | reverse complement strand
GCCCTCGGCGGCGGACTGGAGGTCGCGCTGTCGGCGCATTACCGCCTGGCGGTGGGCTCGGCCAAGCTCGGCCTGCCCGAAGTCGCGCTGGGCCTGCTGCCCGGCTCGGGCGGCACCCAGCGTGCGCCGCGCCTGATCGGCGCCAAGGCCGCGCTCGACCTGATCCTGAGTGGCCGCCACGCCAGCGCCAAGGAAGCGCTGGCGCTGGGCCTGATCGACCGGCTGGCCGAAGGCAGCGAGGCCCTGGCCCCGGGCCTCGCCTATGCGCAGGAGCTGGTGGCCGCCAAGGCGCCCGTGCGCCGCACGCGCGATGCCGGGGCCCTGGCCGACACCGAAGCCAGCCGCGCCGCACTCGATGCCGCGCGCGCCGAGACCGCGAAGAAGAGCCGCGGCCTGTTCTCGCCGATGAAGATCATCGAAGCCGTGGAAGCCGCGCTCACGCAACCCTTCGCCGACGGCATGGCGCTGGAACGCAAGCTCTTCCTGCAGTGCATCGACAGCCCGCAGCGCGCCGGCCTGATCCACGCCTTCTTCGCCGAGCGCGAGGTGCTGAAGGCGCCCGAGACCAAGGCCGCCAAGCCGCGCGCCCTGGATTCGGCCGGCATCGTCGGCGGCGGCACCATGGGCGCCGGCATCGCGGTGGCGATGCTCGACGCCGGCATGCCGGTCACGATGATCGAGCGCGACGAAGCGCAGCTCGCACGCGGGCGCGCCAACGTCGAGAAGGTCTACGACGGCCTGATCCAGAAGGGCCGCATGACGGCCGAGGCCAAGGCCGCGGTCATGGCGCGCTTCTCGGGCTCGACCGCCTACGACGCCCTGGCGCAGGTCGACATCGTGGTCGAGGCCGTGTTCGAGGACATGGGCGTCAAGAAGGCCGTGTTCGCCGAGCTCGACCGCGTCTGCAAGCCCGGCACCGTGCTGGCCACCAACACCTCCTACCTCGACATCGACGAGATCGCGGCCAGCGTCTCGCGCCCGGGCGACGTGGTGGGCCTGCACTTCTTCTCGCCGGCCAACATCATGAAGCTGCTCGAGATCGTGGTGCCGGCCAAGGTCAGCGCCGACGTGGTCGCGACCGGCTTCGAGCTCGCGAAGAAGCTCAAGAAGGTGCCGGTGCGCGCCGGCGTCTGCGACGGCTTCATCGGCAACCGCATCCTCGCGGTCTATCGCCAGGCGGCCGACCACATGATGGAAGACGGCGCCTCGCCCTACCAGATCGACCAGGCGGTGCGCGACTTCGGCTACCCGATGGGCCCGTTCCAGGTGGCCGACCTGGCCGGCGGCGACATCGGCTGGGCCACGCGCAAGCGCAAGGCCGCCACGCGCGACCCGAAGGCGCGCTACGTGCAGGTGGCCGACCGCATCTGCGAGCGCGGCTGGTTCGGCCAGAAGACCCAGCGCGGCTACTACCTCTACCTGGAGGGCGCCCGCACCGGTTCGCCCGACCCCGAGGTGCTGGCGATCATCGACGCCGAGCGCCAGCGCGCCGGCGTCACGCCGCGCAGCTTCACCGACGACGAGATCATGCGCCGCTACATGGCCGCGATGATCAACGAGGGCGCCAACGTGGTGCACCAGCGCATCGCGCTGCGGCCGCTCGACGTCGATGTCACCTTCCTCTACGGCTACGGCTTCCCGCGCTTCCGCGGCGGCCCGATGAAGTACGCCGACATGGTGGGCCTGCCGAAGGTGCTGGCCGACATCCGCGAATTCGCCCAGCAGGACCCGGTGTTCTGGAAGCCCTCGCCGCTCTTGGTCGAGCTGGTCGAACGCGGCGCCGATTTCTCGAGCCTCAATCAAGACTGAACCTTGCGGGGCCGATCAAGAAACTCAGCAGTTCTTGCTCTGTCCTCAACCAACTAAGGAGCCAATCACCATGCGCGAAGCCGTCATCGTTTCCACCGCCCGCACCCCGCTCACCAAGGCGCACCGCGGCGAATTCAACATCACCTCCGGCGCCACGCTGGCCGCCTTCGCGGTACGCGCCGCGGTCGAGCGCTCGGGGCTCGATCCGGCGCTGATCGAGGACGCGATCCTCGGCTGCGGCTACCCCGAAGGCACCACCGGCCGCAACATCGCGCGCCAATCCATCATCCGCGCCGGCCTGCCGATCTCGATCGCCGGCACCACGGTCAACCGCTTCTGCGCCTCGGGCCTGCAGGCGATCGCGATGGCGGCGGGCCGCATCGTGGTCGACGGCGCCCCGGCGATGATCGCCGGCGGCGTCGAGAGCATCTCGCAGATCCGCAGCCGCAGCGCCACCGACGCCGGCGACAGCGGCATCGACCCGTGGATCCAGGAACACAAGCCCGCGCTCTACATGGCGATGATCGAGACCGCCGACATCGTGGCCCAGCGCTACGGCATCGGCCGCGAGGCGCAGGACCGCTTCTCGGCCGAGAGCCAGCGCAAGACCGAAGAGGCGCAGCTCGCCGGCCGCTACAAGGAAGAGATCGTGGCCTGCACCACCACGATGGCCGTGACCGACAAGGAGACCAAGGCCGTCACGCACGCCCAAGTCACTGCCACGGAAGACAACTGCAACCGCCGCGGCACCACCTACGAGGCGCTCGCCAAGCTGCAGCCCGTGATGGGCGCCGACAAGTTCGTCACCGCGGGCAATGCCTCGCAACTCTCGGACGGCGCCTCGGCCTGCGTGCTGATGGAAGCCAAGGAGGCCGAGCGCGCCAACCTCAAGCCGCTGGGCGCCTTCCGCGGCCTCGCGGTGGCCGGCTGCGAACCCGACGAGATGGGCATCGGCCCGGTGTTCGCGGTGCCCAAGCTGCTGGCGCGCCACGGCCTCAAGATCGACGACATCGACCTGTGGGAACTCAACGAGGCTTTCGCCTCGCAGTCGATCTACTGCCAGGAGAAGCTGGGCATTCCGTCCGAGCGGCTCAACGTCGACGGCGGCGCGATCTCCATCGGCCACCCGTTCGGCATGACCGGCGCGCGGCTCGCGGGCCACGTGCTGATCGAAGGCAAGCGGCGCGGCGCGAAGTACGCGGTGGTGACCATGTGCATTGCGGGCGGCATGGGCGCGGCAGGCCTGTTCGAAATCTACTGAGACTCGTCATGGACTTGAACTTCACCCCCGAAGAAGAAGCCTTCCGCAGCGAAGTGCGCGCCTTCCTGGCCGACAAGCTGCCCGCGCGCCTTTCGACCCGGGTCGCGACCGGCAAGCACCTCTCGAAGGCCGACATGCAGGAGTGGCATGCCATCCTGAACGCGCGCGGCTGGCTCGCCAACCACTGGCCCGAACGGTACGGCGGCCCGGGCTGGACCGCGGTCGAGAAGTTCATCTTCGAGAACGAATGCGCGCTGGCCCATGCGCCGCGCATCGTGCCCTTCGGCGTCAACATGCTCGGCCCGGTACTGATCAAGTACGGCAACGAGGCGCAGAAGCGCCACTGGCTGCCGCGCATCCTCGACGGCTCCGACTGGTGGTGCCAGGGCTACTCGGAGCCCGGCGCGGGTTCCGACCTGGCCTCGGTCAAGACCTCGGCCGTGCGCGGCGTCGACGCCCAGGGCGACCACTACATCGTCAATGGCCAGAAGACCTGGACCACGCTGGGCCAGCACGCCGACATGATCTTCTGCCTGGTGCGCACCAACCGCGAAGCCAAGAAGCAGGAGGGCATCAGCTTCCTCCTGATCGACATGAAGTCGCCCGGCGTCGAGGTGCGCCCGATCATCACGCTCGACGGCGAGCACGAGGTCAACGAGGTGTTCTTCTCCGACGTGCGGGTGCCGGCCGGGAACCTGGTCGGCGAGGAGGACAAGGGCTGGACCTGCGCCAAGTTCCTGCTGACCTACGAGCGCACCAACATCGCCGGCGTCGGCTTCTCGGTGGCCGCGATGGAGCAGCTCAAGGCGATCGCCGCGACGCAACGCAAGAACGGCCGCCCGCTGGCCGAAGACCCCGCGTTCGCGGCGCGCATGGCCAAGGTCGAGATCGACCTCGAGAACATGAAGACCACCAACCTGCGCGTGATCGCGGCCGTGGCCGGCGGCGGCGTGCCGGGCGCCGAGAGCTCGATGCTCAAGATCCGCGGCACCGAGATCCGCCAGGAGATCTCCTCGCTGGCGCGGCGTGCGATGGGCGCGTATGCCCGGCCCTTCGTGGCCGAGGCGCTGGAAGAAGGCCACGACGGCGTTCCGTTCGGCCCCGCCTATGCGGCCCCAGCGGCAGCCCGCTACTTCAACAACCGCAAGCTGTCGATCTTCGGCGGCTCCAATGAAATCCAGAAGAACATCATCAGCAAGATGATTTTGGGTCTGTAAAGGAAACGGCATGAACTTCGAACACACCGAAGACCGGCGCATGCTCGCCGACAGCCTGAACCGCTTCATCGCCGAGCAGTACGCCTTCGAGACGCGCGACCGCATCGCCGGGTCGCCCGAGGGTTTCAGCACCGACATCTGGCGGCAGTTCGCCGAGCTCGGCGTGATCGGCGCGCTGTTCAGCGAGGCCGATGGCGGCTTCGGCGGCGGCGGCTTCGACATCGCCGTGGTCTTCGAGGCGCTGGGCCGCGGCCTGGTGGTCGAGCCGCTGCTGGGCGCCGTGATGGCCGGCGAGGCGATCTCGACCGCGGGCAACGCGGCGCAGAAGGGCCTGCTGGCCGAGATCATCGGCGGCACCACCATCGCGGCGCTCGCGCATGACGAGCCCGAGGGGCACTATGAACTCGCCCGCGTGCAAACGCGCGCCGAACGCAGCGGCGACGGCTGGGTGCTGAACGGCGCCAAGTCGGTCGTCCCGCAAGGCGCGCAGGCGCAGCTGTTCGTGGTCTCGGCCCGCACCTCGGGCGCGGTCGACGACGAGGCCGGCATCTCGCTGTTCCTGGTGCCGGCGGCAACGCCGGGCCTCGCGGTGCGCGACTGCCCGGCCATCGACGGCGGCCGCGTGGCCGAGCTCTCCTTCGACCAGCTCAGGCTCGGCGCCGGCGCACTGCTCGGCACCGAAGGCCAGGGCCACGCGACGCTCGAGCGCGCCATCGGCCGCGGCCTGCTGGCCCTCAGCGCGGAATCGCTGGGCGCCATGGAAGCGGCCAAGACGGCCACGCTCGAGTACCTGCGCACGCGCAAGCAGTTCGGCCTGCTGATCGGCAGCTTCCAGGCGCTGCAGCACCGCATGGCCGACCTGCTGCTGGAGATCGAGCAGGCGCGCTCGGCCGTGATCAATGCGGCGGCGGCGATCGATGCCGACCGCGTCACGCGCGAACGTGCGCTGTCGGCGGCCAAGTTCAGCGTCGGCCGCATCGGCACGCTGGTCGCCGAGGAGAGCATCCAGCTGCACGGCGGCATCGGCATGACCTGGGAGCTGCCGCTGGCCCACTACGCCAAGCGCCTCGTGATGATCGACCATGAACTGGGCGACGAGGACCATCACCTGCAGCGCTACATCGCGCTCGGCAGGGAGGCGCCCCAATGAACGGCACCCTTCCGCTCGCGGGCGTCCGCGTGCTCGATCTCTCGCGCATCCTCGCCGGCCCCTGGTGCGGCATGGTGCTCGCGGACCTCGGCGCCGAAGTGATCAAGGTCGAGCATCCGGCCCGCGGCGACGACACGCGCGACTGGGGCCTGCGCATCGGCAACACCGAGACCGCCTACTTCAACAGCGTCAACCGCAACAAGCGCTCGATCGGCATCGACCTGCAGACGCCGGAAGGCCAGGAGATCGTGCGCGAACTGGCGAAGAAAAGCGACGTGCTGATCCAGAACTTCAAGTTCGGCGGCATCGACAAGCTCGGCCTCGGCTACGAGGCGCTGCGCGAGCTCAACCCGGGGCTGGTCTATTGCTCGATCTCGGGCTACGACCGCACCGGCCCCGAAGCCGCGCGCCCCGGCTACGACCTGGTCGTGCAGGGCGAGGCCGGCCTGATGGCGCTCAACGGCGAGGCCAACCAGCCGCCGCTGAAGTTCGGCGTCGCCGCGGTCGACCTGTTCACCGGCATGTACTCGGCGCAGGCGATCCTCGCGGCCCTGTTCGAGCGCCAGAAGACGGGCCGTGGCCGCCACGTCGAGATGGCGCTGTTCGACTGCGGCCTGATGATCACCGCCTACTACGGCCTCGAGGCGCTGCTGATGGGCGAGGACCCGCCGCGCTACGGCAATGCCCATCCGTCGATCGTGCCCTATGGCGTGTTCGACGCCGAAGACGGCCCGCTGGTGATCACGGTCGGCAACAACAGCCAGTTCGCGCGCTTCTGCACCGACGTCATCGAGCGGCCCGACCTGGCGGCCGACGAGCGCTTCAAGACCAACATCCTGCGCGCGGCGAACCGCGAGGCGCTGATGCCCGAGATCCACCGCGAGCTCGGCAAGCGCAAGCGCCGCGCCCTGCTCGAACAGCTGACCCGCTCGGGCATTCCCTGCGGCGAGGTGCTCGGCCTGCTCGAGGCGCTCAATTCGAAGCGCGCGACCGATGGCGGCCTGGTGACCACGCAGCCGCATCCGGTGGCCGGCAGCGTCAACGTGCTGGCGCCGCCCTATCGCTTCGACGGCGAACGGCTGCCGGTGCGCAACGCGCCGCCGCAGCTCGGCGAAGGCACGCACGAGGTGCTGCAGTCGCTGCTGGGGCTGTCCGACGACAAGCTCTCCCAACTGAAATCCAACGGCGTCCTCTGACGCCATCGAACCGATCCCGATGTCCTTTCGCCTTGCTTCCTCCGTCCGCAACCCCGCGCGCCGCGCCCTGCTCGCCCTGGCACTGCCGCTCATCGCGGGCACTGCGTTCGCCCAGGCCTTTCCGGCCAAGCCGATCACCATCATCGTGCCCTTCCCGGCCGGCGGCCCGACCGACGTCGCGACCCGCATCATCGGCCAGAAGATGGCCGAAGGGCTCAAGCAGCCGGTGCTGATCGACAACCGCGGCGGCGCCTCGGGCACCATCGGCGCGGCCGCCGCGGCCAAGGCGGCACCCGACGGCTACACGCTCGTGATGCTGGCCACGCCGACGCTGCTGGCGGGCCACCTCTACGGTCCGACCAGCTACGACATCTTCAAGAGCTTCACGCCGGTCGGCACCACCTACGACCTGCCGATCGTGATGGTCGTGAACCCGAAGGCGCTGCCCGAGGTCACGGGCCTGCAGCAGCTGATCGTCAAGGCCCGCGCCGACGGCGGCAAGTTCAACTACACCACCGCGGGTGCGGGCAGCTTCGGCCACCTGACGACCGAGAGCCTGAAGAACGTGGGTAAGTTCGAGATGCAGCACGTACCCTACCGCGGCAGCGCGCCGGCCGTGACCGACCTGATCGGCGGCCAGGTGCCGATGATGTTCTCGGACCTGATCGCGGTGCTGCCGCACATCCGCTCCGGCGCGCTGCGTCCGATCGCGGTCGGCTCGTCGAAGCGGCTGAGCCTGCTGCCCGACGTGAAGACCGTGGCCGAGCAGGGCTTCCCCGGTTTCGACGCCACCTCGTGGGGCGGCATGCTGGCCCCGGCCGGAACCCCCAAGGACGTGATCGCCCGCCTGAATGCCGAGCTCCAGAAGGCGTTGGCCGACAAGGAAGTGCAGCAGAAGCTCGAAGGCGTCGGCACCTTCGCCGCCTTCCAGACGCCCGAGCAGATGGCCGCGCGCATGCGCCAGGACTACGAGCGCTGGGGCAAGGTGATCCGCGACAACAACATCAAGAACCAGTAGCCGGCGTAGGCGCCGCGGCCCGCCCGGCGCATGATCGCGGGACGACATTTGCAGGAGACAGGACCATGAGTGCAGCGCCCTTCAGCGCATCGTTTCCGATTCGCAGCCTCGATGACATCCGAAGGCTCGAGGCCACGCCGCTGGCCGAGGCGCTCACGGTGCGCAGCACCTACGAGATCTTCCGCAACTCCGGCGCGGCCTTCGGCGACAAGCCGGCGCTGACCTTCCTGCGCACCGGCGACCCGGCCGACGAGCCGATCCGCTGGTCCTACGCCCAACTGCTGGCCGGCATCCACCAGACCGCGAACCTGTTGCACCGGCTCGGCGTCGGCCCCGACGACGCGGTGGCCGTGCTGCTGCCGGGTTGCCTCGACTACCACCTGGCGCTGTGGGGCGGCGAGGCGGCCGGCATCGTGCAGCCGCTGAACCCGCTCCTGACCGACGACAAGCTGGTCGCGCTGATGACCGCGGGCCGCGCCAAGGTACTGATCGCCTACGGCAGCGATGCCGACTCGGGCATGTGGGCCAAGGCGATGCGGCTGCGCGGCCAGGTGCCGACGCTGACCACCGTGCTGCGCGTGGCGCCGCACGACGAGGCGCCCGGCAGCGCCGGCGACCTGCCCGATGGCGTGGCCGACTTCGCCGCCTTGCGCGCCGCCGAGCCCGACGACCGGCTGGTGAGCGGCCGCGACATCGCGCCGGGCGACATCGCCGCCTACTTCCATACCGGAGGCACCACCGGCGCGCCGAAGCTCGCGCGCCACAGCCATGGCGCGCAGGTGTTCACGGCCTGGGCCAGCGTCAACATGACCGGCCAGGGCCCGAAGGACGCGTCGATCAACGGCTACCCGTTGTTCCACGTGGCCGGCGTGCTGCCGGCGTCGCTGGCCTCGCTGTCGGCCGGCGTGGAAGTGATCGTTCCGACCACCGCCTTGCTGCGCAACAAGCAGGTGCTGGCCAACTATTGGCGGCTGGTCGAGAAATACCGGCCGACCTCGCTGTCGGCGGTGCCCACGGTGCTCGCTGCGCTGGCCAACGTGCCGCTGGCGGGCGCCGACATCTCCTCGATCAACTACTGCCGCACCGGCGCCGCGGTGCTGGCGCCGGAACTCGCCGCGCGCTTCGAGCGCCTGTTCGGCCTGCACGTGCACGAAAGCCTGGGCATGACCGAGATGGCCGGCATCTCGACCATCACGCCGCCCGGCGTGGTCGGCCCGGCGGGCTGCGTCGGCTTCCGGCTGCCCTACTCGCGGCTGCGCATCGTGGCGCTCGACGAGAACGGCAACGCCAGCGAGCGCGACCTGCCGGCCGGCGAGCAGGGCATGGTGCTGTTCAAGTCGCCCAACCTGTTCTCGGGCTTCGTCGATCCGGCCGACAACGCGAAGGCCTTCACGGCCGACGGCTGGCTCGCCACCGGCGACCTCGGATGGATCGACGGCGAGGGCCGGCTCAACCTCAGCGGCCGCTCGAAGGACCTGATCATCCGCAGCGGCCACAACATCGATCCGAAGACGATCGAAGACGCGCTCGGCGCCCATCCGGCGGTGCAGCTCTGCGCCGCGGTCGGTGCGCCGGACGCCTACGCCGGCGAGCTCCCGGTGGTGTTCGCGACGCTGGTGCCGGGCGCGTCGGCGACCGAGTCCGAGCTGCTGGCCTTCACGGCCGAACGGGTCGACGAGGCGCCCGCCAAGCCGCGCTCGGTGACCCTGATCGAGACCATGCCGATGACCAATGTCGGCAAGATCTACAAGCCCGAACTGCGCGCGCTGGCCGCGCGCCAGGTGGCCGCGGCGCTGGTCGAGGAGGCCTGCGCCGCCCTGGGCATCGCCGCCGCGGCCCGGCCGCAGGTGCAGGCCGATGGCGACAGCGCGCTCAAGGTGATCGTCGACGCCTCGGCCACCGGGCCGCAGGCCGAGCCGCTGCGGCAGCAATTGCAGCAGGCGCTGGAACGGCTGCCCTTCAAGACACAGGTCGTCCTGCAATAGACCCCTCTTTTCTCGAGCAATGAACCGGAGACACACCATGAGCCCCCAAGCCTCGAACCGCCGCGCATGGCTCTGCGCAGCCGCCTCGGCGGCCGCGCTGTGCGCCCTCGCGCCCGCCCAGGCGCAGACCTATCCGACCAAGCCGATCAAGATGGTCGTGCCCTTCGCGGCCGGCGGCGCCACCGACGTGCTGGCGCGCGTGATCGGCGAGAAGATGGCGGCCGGCCTGGGCCAGCCCGTGATCATCGACAACAAGCCCGGCGCGGCCGGCATCATCGGCACCGATGCGGTCGCCAAGGCGGCGCCGGACGGCTACACCATCGTGCTGTCGCTGAGCAATTCGCTCATGACCAACCAGTTCCTGTACGAGAAGCTGCCCTACGACGCGCAGCGCGACCTCGCGCTGGTCTACCAGATCGCGATGGCGCCGCTGGTGCTGGTGGTGCACCCGAGCGTGCCGGCCAAGACCGGCCCCGAGCTGCTCAAGTACGTGAGCGCGAACAAGGGCAAGGTGGCCTATGGCTCCTACGGCGTGGGCGCCTACCCGCACCTGGCCGGCGCCCACATGAGCCTGACGCAGCAGGCCGACATGAACCACGTGGCCTACAAGGGCGAGGCACCGATGCTGCAGGACCTCATCGGCGGCCAGATCCAGATGGCCTATGCCAGTGCGCTGGTGGCCAAGCCGCACATCGAGGCCGGCAAGCTCAAGGCGATCGGCGTGACCGGCGAGCGCCGGATGAGCACGCTGCCCAATGTGCCGACCCTGGCCGAGCAGGGCCTCAAGGACGAGGCCTACCGCGTCACCGGCTGGCTCGCCGTCGCGGCGCCGGCCCACACGCCCAAGCCCGTCGTGCAGCGCCTCGCGGACGAGGTGCGCAAAGCGACGCAGCAGCCCGACGTGCAGGCGAAGGTCGCGGCGATGGGCTTCGAGCTCAAGGACAGCTCGCCCGAGGCCTTCGCTGCCGCCTACAAGCAGGAGCGCCCGATCTGGGAGCGCCTGATCAAGCAATCGGGCGCCAAGCTCGAATAATTTCAGAACCGAAGGAGCAACTCCCATGAAGATTCTTGTCCCCGTCAAGCGGGTCGTCGACTACAACGTCAAGGTGCGCGTGAAGAGCGACGGCACCGGTGTGGACATTGCCAACGTGAAGATGAGCATGAACCCCTTCGACGAGATCGCCGTCGAAGAGGCGGTGCGCCTGAAGGAAAAGGGCGTGGCCACCGAGATC